>DATABP010000372.1:0-2482 GCA_036259515.1 Thermoanaerobaculia bacterium
CCTTCCACTACCTCGCCGTCGACGGCCCCATCGGGGTCGGCAAGACGACGCTCGTCGAGATGCTCGCCGAGCGCTTCGCGGGCGTGAAGGTGCTCGAGGACGTCGACAACCCGTTCCTGGGCGACTTCTACGCCGACCGCCCCGGCGCCGCGTTCCAGACCGAGCTCTACTTCCTGCTCTCGCGCTACAAGCAGCAGCAGGAGGTGGTCGCCCAGCGCGGTCTCTTCGAGCGCCTGCTGGTCGCCGACTACACCTTCCAGAAGAACCGCGTCTTCGCCTACCTCAACCTCACCGACGACGAGCTGCTGATCTTCGACAAGCTCTTCGCGCTGCTCGAGCCGCAGGTGCCGGCGCCCGACCTCGTGCTCTACCTGGTCGCCGACCTCGACACCTGCATGGAGCGCATCCGCCGCCGGCAGCGCCCGGTGGAGAAGTCGATCTCCCGCGAGTACCTCTCCGAGCTGATCGACGCCTACCACCACTACTACCACTACTACTCCCGTTCGCCGCTCCTGATCGTCGACACCCGCGACCTGCGTTTCCCGGAGAAGAGCGATCACTTCGAGGACCTGGTGCATCGGCTCCAGCAGCCGGTGCGGGGGACGGAGCTCTACGTGCCGCGGGGGCGGTAGGGGACTCGCCGCAGGCGGTGAAGAAGCAGGGGAGAAGAACGGCGAGGGACATTCGGTTATAGTCCCCGCGCCTCCAAAGTGCCTCTGCGGCCGAACGGGGGCGTGCGTCGTACCGCTTGGATCCCGGGCCCTCGGTGGGCGGGGACCGAGACGGTGAGGCGGAGCGGCCGGCCGGCGCGTCGAGCGCGGCCGGCGGTTCCGGGGCGGCTCGGGGCTGGATCGGCGACGGCCGACCGGCACCCGCGGAGGCCGCCGCGGGACGTGCGGTGCTCCGCGTTCGGGGCGAGTGGGCGTCGGCCGGTCGGGCCGCCGCCGCCCTCGCCGACCGTCTCCCCCTCCCCTTCCGCCGTCGCCCATCACTCGCTGGACCCGCGTCGCGGGCCGGCAGAGGAGGCGCGATGAGCGAGCGACCGAAGAAGGTGACTGTGCCGTGGGTGGCCGCGGCCCCCGAGCGGGGGGAGCGGCTGGCGATGGTCACCGCCTACGACTCCCCGCAGGGCAGGACGGCGGACGCCGCCGGGGTGGACCTGGTGCTGGTCGGCGACTCGCTGGCGATGGTGGTGCTCGGGCACCCCGACACGCTGGCGGTGACGCTCGACGAGATGCTCCACCACGTCAAGGCGGTGCGGCGCGGCGTCGAGCGGGCGCTCCTCGTCGCCGACATGCCGTACGGGTCGTTCCACCTCGGGCCCGAGCAGGCGGTCGCCTCGGCGCTCCGCTTCGTCAAGGAGGGGGGCGCACAGGCGGTGAAGATCGAGGGCGACCGGCCGGAGGTCACCGCGGCGCTGGTCGCCGCCGAGGTGCCGGTGATGGCGCACCTCGGGCTCACCCCGCAGTCGCTCCACCGGCTGGGCGGCTTCCGGGTGCAGGCGCGGAGCG
This sequence comes from Thermoanaerobaculia bacterium, assembly GCA_036259515.1. Taxonomy (GTDB): domain Bacteria; phylum Acidobacteriota; class Thermoanaerobaculia; order Multivoradales; family JBCCEF01; genus DATABP01. The sequence continues at coordinate 1,512 of DATABP010000372.1, forward strand.
CCGAGGCGCGCGCCGAGCTCCTCGCCGCCGCCGTTCGCGCGGAGGAGGCCGGCGCCTTCTCGCTGGTGCTCGAGTGCGTGCCGGCCGACCTCGCCGCCGAGGTCTCCGAGCGGCTCGCCATCCCGACGATCGGCATCGGCGCCGGCGCCGGCTGCGACGGCCAGGTGCTCGTCTACCACGACCTCCTCGGCCTCGAGGAGCGGATCGCGCCGCGCTTCGTGCGCCGCTACGCGCAGCTCGGCGTCGCCTCGCGGGAGGCGATCGCCGCCTTCGCCGACGACGTCCGCGCCGGCCGCTTCCCCGCCCCCGAGGAGAGCTACGGCGCCGCCGCGCCGGCCGCCGCCGCCGAGGTCCACAAGCTCTACGGCTGAGCGCCCGATGATCGTCGCCACCACCGGCGCCGAGATGCGGCGCCTCGCGGCCGGCTTCCGTGCCGCCGGCTCCCGGATCGGCCTCGTGCCGACGATGGGGGCGCTCCACGCCGGGCACCTGGCGCTGGTCGAGCGGGCCCGCGGGCTGGCCGACCGGGTGGTGGTCTCGGTTTTCGTCAACCCGACGCAGTTCGACGACCCCGCCGACCTCGCCCGCTACCCGCGACAGCCGGAGGAGGACGCGCGCCTCCTGGCCGCCGCCGGCGTCGACGCGCTGTTCCTGCCGCCGGTCGAGGAGGTCTACCCGCCGGGCGACGCCACGCGGGTGGTCGTCGGCGGGCCGGCGGAGGGTCTCGAGGGCGCCTTCCGGCGGGGGCACTTCGCCGGGGTGGCGACGGTGGTGGCGCGGCTGTTCCACCTCGTCGCCCCGGACCTCGCGGTGTTCGGCGAGAAGGACGCGCAGCAGCTCGCCGTCGTCCGCCGCATGGTCGCCGATCTCCACTTCCCGCTCGAGATCGTCGCCCACCCGACGGTGCGCGAGACGGACGGGCTGGCGCTCTCGTCGCGCAACGCCCGGCTCGATCCGGCGGCGCGCCGGGT
>DATABP010000373.1:0-2345 GCA_036259515.1 Thermoanaerobaculia bacterium
CCCGCGGATCCCCGCCTGCGCGGCGGGGCTGTTCGGCAGGGTCCGGATCACGACGACGCCCTGGATCCCCTCGCGCGCGGCGTACTGGTCGGGCAGCGGCTCGATGCCGATGCCCGGGTGCTCGACGCGGCCGCGGCGGCCGGCGCGGGTGGGGCGGAGGCCGGCGCGCTCGGCGCCCGAGCCGGGGACGACGGCGATCACCAGGGCCCCTTCGATGCCGAGCTGCGCCGCCTGCGCGTCGGTGAGGAGCTGGACGCCCAGGGAGGGGCGGACCAGCCGGCCCTCGGCGATCAGCTCCGGCACCACCCAGGCGACGGTGTCGACCGGGATGGCGAAGCCGATGCCGGCGTAGGCTCCCGACGGGCTGTAGATCGCCGTGTTGACGCCGATCAGGCGGCCGGCGCTGTCGAGCAGCGGGCCGCCGGAGTTGCCGGGGTTGATCGCCGCGTCGGTCTGGACGACGTCGCGGATCGGCAGCCCGGCGAGGCTCTCGATCTCGCGCCCGAGCGCGCTGATCACGCCGGTGGTCAGCGTCTGGTCCCAGCCGAACGGGTTGCCGATCGCGAACACCTTCTGGCCGACGGCGAGGTCGGCCGAGCTGCCCAGCGGCAGCGGGCGGAGGAGCTCGGCCGGGGCGTCGATGCGCAGCACGGCGAGGTCCTTCTCCGGCGCCGCGCCGACCAGCTCGGCCTCCCACTCGCTCTGGTCGGCGAGGGTGACGCGGGCGCCGCTCGCTCCCTGGATGACGTGGTAGTTGGTGACCACGTGGCCCTGGTCGTCCCAGGCGAAGCAGGTGCCGGTGCCGCGCGGGATCTCGAGCAGGTTGAAGCTGAAGCGGTCGCGGGCGACGGACACCGAGGTGACGTTCCCCACCGCCGGCGAGGCGTTGCGGAAGAGCTCGATCGTCGCCCGCTCGTCGGCGGCGAGGTCGCCGCGGGCGACCACCGTCGGCGGCTGCGCGGCGGGGGAGTCGTCGGTGGCGGGGAGCGGCAGCCGCTGGCAGCCGGCGAGGGCGACGCAGGCGGTGAGGGGGAGGGCGAGGTGGGCGGCGGCGACGGCGCGGGCGGGGCGGCTCCGCATGCGGCGCATGATAGCCGGCGCTCCGGCGCTGCCCGCGACGGCGGCGTGCGCAGCGGCCCTCGACGGGAAAGGGACTGCTCGGCGGCGACTCGTCTCCTGTCGCTTGGGAAGAGAACCGCTTCGGCCGGAATTCGCCTCGTGTCGCTCAAGAAGAGAAGTGTTCCGGCGCAACTCGTCTCCTGTCGCTCAAGTAGGGAACCACCTCGGCGACAACTCCTCTCCTGTCGCTCAAGAAGACAACCACTTCGGCGGCAACTCGTCTCCTGTCGCTCGAGAAGACGATTGCTTCGGCCCAACTCCCCTTCTCGAGGCTGATGAGGACGATTGTTGCGTCACAAATCGTCCTGATCGCCGCCTGGACCCGACTTGCGCCGCCGGAGCCCGCTTCCTGCCGCTTAGGCGTCCCGGCCCTCACGCCCGCTGGTAGTCGTCCTCGTAGCGCACGATGTCGTCCTCGCCGAAGTAGCTGCCGAGCTGGACCTCGACGATCTCCACCATCTCGCCGCCCGGGTTGCGGATGCGGTGGCGGGCGCCCTGGGGGATGGCGATGTGGTCGCCGGGGGCGAGGCGGTGGACGGCGTCGTCGAGCACCACCTCGGGCCGGCCGGCGACGACGATCCAGTGCTCCGAGCGATGGCGGTGGCTCTGGTAGGAGAGCTGCTGGCCGGGGAGGACGCGGAGGATCTTCGACTTGAAGCGCGGCGTGTCGCGCAGCACCTCGAAGTCGCCCCACGGGCGGTGCTCGAAGGGGTGCTCGGTCGCCTCGCGGCGGCCGGCGGCCTTCATCGCGTCGACCAGCGCCTTGACCTCCTCCGAGGCGCCGCGGCGGGCGACGAGGAGCGCGTCGTCGGTGTCGACCACGATCAGCCCCTCGACGCCGACCAGGCCGTAGACCTTGTCGCGCAGCGGCACGACGAAGTTGTCCTCCGCCAGCCGCTCGAAGACGGCGGCGCCGGAGTCGCGGAAGCGCGCCACCTCGTCCCACGAGCCGACGTCGCTCCAGCCGGCGTCGAGCGGGATGGAGACGTGCTCGGGGAGCTTCTCCATGATCCCGTAGTCGATGCTCTCGGCCGGCAGCGCGGCGTAGACCTCGGCGAGGTTGGCGAGATCGGCGCGGACGGTGCGGATCGCCGCCCAGGTCGCCGGCAGGTGGCGGGCGAAGAGCTCGCCGGCGAGGTCGACGCGGAAGAGGAAGGTGCCGGCGTTCCACAGGAAGCGGCCGGCGGCGAGGAAGGCGGCGGCGGTCTCGACGTCGGGCTTCTCGC
>DATABP010000374.1:0-14033 GCA_036259515.1 Thermoanaerobaculia bacterium
GCGGCGTCCGGCTTGCATCGCGGACCGCCGGCGTGGGAAGATCGGCGGTCCGTCCGTTGTTGTCGTACCAGCGCGCCCAGACCGGCGCGTGAGAACCGCTCTGCCGGCGACCCGCCGTCGCCGGCCGAGCCGCACCGGCAGCACCTTTTACGGCCACTTTCGCGCGTGCCGCTTCCCACACCGACCCGCCTGCGTGCCGCATCCCCCGCGGCGCGGGCGGGCTTCGTGTCGTTTCGGGAAAGGCACCCCGCCGACGCGGCCTGATTGATTTCGCGAACCGCCACCGCACCTGAGGAGTGAGCGAGAACCCATGACGATCCGAACCGAACAGCACGACGGGAACGGTCACTCGGCGAACGGCCAGCGCCGGGACTTCTCCCGCATCGCCGCGACGCTGCCGATCCCCAATCTGATCGACGTCCAGCGCAAGTCCTACGAGCGGTTCCTGCAGATGAACCTGCTGCCCTCCGAGCGCGCGCAGCACGGCCTGCAGTCGGTGTTCACCTCGATCTTCCCGTTCTCCGACTTCCGGGAGACCTGCTCGCTCGACTTCGTCAAGTACTCGATCGGCGACTGGCAGTGCAAGTGCGGCGAGCTCAAGGGGCTCGAGTACCTGCGGATGACCTGCACCAACTGCGGCGCCAAGGTGATGACCGACCACCCGCACGAGGAGACGGTCACCTGCGGCGAGTGCGGCTTCGTCAACAAGAACCGCGTCACCAAGTGCGACACCTGCGGCAACCCGGTCGACCTGCAGCTCAAGTACACGATCCAGGACTGCCAGGAGCGGGGGATGACCTTCGCGGTGCCGCTCAAGGTCACCTTCCGGCTGTTCGTCTACGACAAGGACCCCGAGACCGGCGCCCGCATGATGCGCGACGCCAAGGAGGAGGAGGTCTACTTCGGCGACATCCCGCTGATGACCGACAACGGCACCTTCGTCATCAACGGCACGGAGCGGGTGATCGTCTCCCAGCTCCACCGCTCGCCGGGCGTCTTCTTCACCCGCCAGGGGCAGCGGAGCTTCCTCGCCAAGATCATCCCCTACCGCGGCTCGTGGGTGGAGTTCGAGTACGACCAGAAGGACGTCCTCTCCGTCCGCATCGACCGGAAGCGCAAGTTCCACGGCACCGTCTTCCTGCGCGCCCTGGGCCTCGAGAGCGACGAGCAGATCCTGCGGCAGTTCTACACCGGCGTCGGCCTCAAGCTCTCCGGCAACGGCAAGGGCCACACGCTGCTCGTGCCGCCCAGGGTGCTCGAGCGCGAGCGCCTGCGCGACCGCCAGAGCCGCGGCCGCCGCGAGGCGTACCCGGTGTTCGCCGGCATCACCCTGCGCAAGAAGGAGATCGGCATCCTCGAGACGGGCCAGAGTCTGGAGGTGTCGGTGGGCCCGGGCGAGCTCGAGCGGGCGATGTTCATCGCCGACGTGGTCGACCTCGAGACCGGCGAGGTGGTCTTCGAGGCCAACGAGCTGGTGCCCGAGGACCTCGCCGAGCGGCTGGAGGGCAAGAACCACACCGCGGTCGAGCTCTTCTTCCCCGACTGGGAGCTCCTCGGCTCGACGCTGTCGAACACCCTGGCCAAGGACTCGACGCGCAACGCCAAGGAGGCGCTGATCGAGATCTACCGCCGCATGCGCCCCGGCGACCCGCCGACGCTCGAGAGCGCCCGCTCGCTCTTCTACGGGATGTTCTTCGACGCCAAGCGCTACGACTTCTCGCGCGTCGGCCGCTTCAAGTTCAACATCAAGCTCGACAGCGACGTCTCGGTCGACCAGAAGACGCTGTCGGCCGAGGACTTCTTCCTGGTCATCGGGTACCTGCTGCGCCTCCAGCGCGACGTCGGCCGGGTGGACGACATCGACAACCTCGGCAACCGCCGGGTGCGCGCCGTCGGCGAGCTGCTCGAGAACCAGTTCCGCATCGGCCTGGTGCGGATGGAGCGGGCGATCAAGGAGAAGATGTCGGTCCACCAGGACATCGACTCGGCGATGCCGCACGACCTGATCAACTCGAAGCCGGTCATCGCGGCGATCAAGGAGTTCTTCGGCTCGTCGCAGCTCTCGCAGTTCATGGACCAGACGAACCCGCTGTCCGAGGTGACCCACAAGCGGCGGCTGTCGGCGCTCGGGCCGGGCGGCCTCTCCCGCGAGCGGGCCGGCTTCGAGGTGCGCGACGTCCACGCCACCCACTACGGCCGCATCTGCCCGATCGAGACGCCGGAGGGTCCGAACATCGGCCTCATCTCGTCGCTCGCCACCTACGCGCGGATCAACGACTACGGCTTCATCGAGAGCCCGTACAAGCGGGTGGAGAACGGCCGCGTGATCGACCATTTCCGGGTGGTCAAGATCGGCGACGGCCCGTTCCGGCTCGGCCAGATCGTCACCGGCGACGAGCTCGAGGCGGCGAACGCCAAGCTCAAGCGGAAGGTGGACGTCGAGCCGCACGCCTTCTACCTCTCGGCCTGGGAGGAGGAGAAGTACATCGTCGCCCAGGCCAACGCCGAGCTCGACGAGCGCGGCAACCTGGTCAACGAGCGGGTGATCTCGCGCGCCGGCGGCGACTTCATCACCGTCGAGCGCGACCGCGTCGACTACATGGACATCAGCCCCAAGCAGCTCGTCTCGGTGGCCGCGGCGCTGATCCCGTTCCTCGAGAACGACGACGCCAACCGCGCCCTGATGGGCTCGAACATGCAGCGCCAGGCGGTGCCGCTCCTGCGCAGCGAGGCGCCGAGCGTCGGCACCGGACTCGAGGGCATCGTCGCCCACGACTCGGGCGCCGTCGTCGTCTGCAAGCGCGGCGGCATCGTCGACTCGGTCGACGCCGAGCGGGTGATCGTGCGCGTCGAGGGCGAGGACATCGACACCGGCGAGTCGAAGGAGTTCGGCGCCGACATCTACCAGCTCACCAAGTTCCGGCGCTCGAACCAGAACACCTGCATCACCCAGAAGCCGGTGGTCGAGGAGGGCCAGCGGGTGAAGAAGGGCGACGTGCTCGCCGACGGCCCGTGCACCGAGGAGGGCGAGCTGGCGCTGGGGCGGAACGTGCTGGTCGCCTTCATGCCGTGGCGCGGCTACAACTTCGAGGACGCCATCCTGATCTCGGAGAAGCTGGTCAAGGACGACTACTACACCTCGATCCACATCGAGGAGTTCGAGATCGAGGCGCGCGACACCAAGCTCGGGCCCGAGGAGATCACCCGCGACATCCCCAACGTCTCGGAGACCGCGCTCAAGGACCTCGACGAGTCGGGCATCGTGCGCATCGGCGCCAACGTGCGGGCGGGCGACATCCTGGTCGGCAAGGTGACGCCGAAGGGCGAGACCCAGCTCACCCCCGAGGAGAAGCTGCTGCGCGCCATCTTCGGCGAGAAGGCGGGCGACGTCCGCGACGCCTCGCTCAAGGTGCCGCCGGGGATCGACGGCACGGTGGTCGACGTCAAGATCTTCTCCCGGAAGGGCGTCGAGAAGGACCTCCGGGCGCGCGAGATCGAGGACCAGGAGATCGCGCGGCTCGAGAAGAACACCAAGGACGAGGTGCGCATCCTCAACGAGGAGCGCAACAAGAAGATCACCGAGCTCCTGCTCGGCCAGAAGGTGACCGCCGAGGTGGTCGCCCGCGACGGCTCGAAGCTCCTCGCCAAGGGCGACAAGGTCGACCGCCCGGCGCTCGAGCGGCTGACCCGGAACGAGATCCTGCGCATGCCGATCGCCGAGCCGGGGCTCCTCGACACCGTCGAGGACGTCTACAAGAAGACCGACTCGCACATCGACGTGCTGCACCGGGTCAACGAGGAGCGGGTGGCGCTGCTCCAGAAGGGCGACGAGCTGCCGCCGGGCGTGATCAAGCTGGTCAAGGTGTTCGTGGCCATGAAGCGCAAGCTCCAGGTGGGCGACAAGATGGCCGGCCGCCACGGCAACAAGGGCGTGATCAGCCGGGTGCTGCCGGAGGAGGACATGCCCTACCTGCCGGACGGCACGCCGGTGGAGATCGTGCTCAACCCGCTCGGCGTGCCGAGCCGCATGAACGTCGGCCAGATCCTGGAGACCCATCTCGGGTGGGCGGGCAAGGTGCTCGGCCTGCGCTTCGCGACGCCGGTCTTCGACGGCGCCCGCGAGGACGAGATCAAGCAGTTCCTCACCCAGGCGGAGCTGCCGACCTCCGGCAAGACCGAGCTCTTCGACGGCATGACCGGCGACCCCTTCGAGCAGAAGGTGACGGTGGGCTACATCTACATGCTCAAGCTGTCCCACCTGGTCGACGACAAGATCCACGCGCGCTCGATCGGCCCCTACTCGCTGATCACCCAGCAGCCGCTGGGCGGCAAGGCGCAGTTCGGCGGCCAGCGCTTCGGCGAGATGGAGGTGTGGGCGCTCGAGGCCTACGGCGCCGCCTACACGCTCCAGGAGCTGCTCACCGTCAAGAGCGACGACGTCGAGGGCAGGAGCAAGGTCTACGAGGCGATCGTCAAGGGCGACGTGCCGGAGGACCCGGGCCTGCCGGAGTCGTTCAACGTCCTCGTCCGCGAGCTCCAGAGCCTCTGCCTCGACGTCGAGCTCCTCAAGGCTTGAGATCGACTTGATTTTCCAGAAAGCGTCCAGCAGCCCTGAACAGGGAGGAAGTCACTTGCAGCCATTCAGCAGCTTTGACCGGCCCCAGTCCTTGAAGGACTTCAACGCGATCAAGATCTCGATCGCCTCGCCGGAGAAGATCCGGTCGTGGAGCCACGGCGAGGTCACCAAGCCGGAGACGATCAACTACCGCACCTTCAAGCCCGAGCGCGACGGCCTGTTCTGCGCCAAGATCTTCGGCCCGATCACCGACTGGGAGTGCCTCTGCGGCAAGTACAAGCGCATGAAGCACCGCGGCGTGGTGTGCGACAAGTGCGGCGTCGAGGTCACCCGCTCGCGGGTGCGGCGCGAGCGGATGGGGCACATCGAGCTCGCCTGCCCGGTGTCCCACGTGTGGTTCTTCAAGGGGCTGCCGAGCCGCATCGGCCACCTGCTCGACATCAGCCTGCGCGACCTCGAGCGCATCCTCTACTTCGAGAGCTACGTGGTGATCGACCCGGGCGACACCGATCTCGCGGAGAAGGAGCTCCTCACCGAGGAGAAGTACCGCGAGCTGCGCGCCGAGCACGGCGAGGACGCCTTCGACGCCCGCATGGGCGCCGAGGCGATCAAGGAGCTCCTGGCGCGGATCGAGGTCGACGAGCTCGGCGAAGAGCTGCGCATCGTGATGAAGACGGAGACCAGCCAGATCCGCCGGCTCAAGGCGGCCAAGCGGCTCAAGGTGGTCGACGCCTTCCGGAAGAGCGGTCACAAGCCGGAGTGGATGATCCTCGAGGTCATCCCGGTCATCCCGCCCGAGCTGCGCCCGCTCGTGCCGCTCGACGGCGGCCGCTTCGCGACCAGCGACTTGAACGACCTCTACCGCCGGGTGATCAACCGCAACAACCGGCTGAAGAAGCTCCTCGAGCTGCGCGCCCCCGAGGTGATCGTCCGCAACGAGAAGCGGATGCTCCAGGAGGCGGTCGACGCGCTGTTCGACAACGGCCGCCGCGGCCGCGTGCTCAAGGGCTCGAACAACCGGCCGCTCAAGTCGCTGTCCGACACGCTCAAGGGCAAGCAGGGCCGCTTCCGCCAGAACCTGCTCGGCAAGCGCGTCGACTACTCCGGCCGCTCGGTGATCGTCGTCGGCCCGGAGCTCAAGCTCAACCAGTGCGGCCTGCCGAAGAAGATGGCGCTCGAGCTGTTCAAGCCGTTCATCTACAACCGGCTCGAGGAGAAGGGGCTGGTCGGCACCATCAAGGCGGCCAAGGAGCTCGTCGAGCTCGAGGTCGACGAGGTGTGGGACTGCCTGGAGGAGGTCATCCAGGACCACCCGGTGCTGCTCAACCGCGCCCCGACCCTCCACCGGCTCGGCATCCAGGCCTTCCAGCCGACGCTGATCGAGGGCAAGGCGATCAAGATCCACCCGCTGGTCTGCGCCGCCTTCAACGCCGACTTCGACGGCGACCAGATGGCGGTCCACGTGCCGCTGTCGCCGAAGGCGCAGATCGAGTCGAAGGTGCTGATGATGGCCTCGAACAACGTGCTGTCGCCGGCCCACGGCCGGCCGCTGGCGGTGCCGTCGCAGGACCTCGTGCTCGGCGGCTACTACCTCACCCTCGGCAAGGCCGGGGCGAAGGGCGAGGGCCGCAGCTTCGGCAGCTTCGACGAGGTGCTGATGGCGCTCGAGGCCGGCGAGGTGGAGACCCAGTCGCCGATCCAGGTGCGCTACTCGGGCGCCTACGTCAACCTCGACACCCAGTACGACCGGCAGGACATCGTCCACGCCGAGGTCGAGGACCTCGACCGCCGGCTGATCGAGACCACCGTCGGGCGGGTGATCTTCAACATGAACCTGCCGGCGGAGATCCCGTTCATCAACGGCCTGCTCAAGAAGCGGGGGCTCCAGGACCTGGTCGGCTTCTGCTTCATCAAGCTCGGCTCGCAGGCGACGGTCGAGATGCTCGACCAGCTCAAGGAGATCACCTTCCTCTACGCGACGAAGGCGGGCATCTCCTTCGGTGTCGACGACATGGTGATCCCCGGCAAGAAGAGCCAGCTCCTCGACGTCGCCACCCGCGAGGTGCTGGAGATCGAGAACCAGCGCGCCAACGGCGTGATCACCGCCGGCGAGCGGCACAACAAGATCATCGACATCTGGCACCGCACCACCGAGAAGGTGTCCGAGGAGATGTTCGGCGACATGCGCCAGCGCGAGCGGGAGGAGGGGGCGCTCAACCCGATCAGCCTGATGGCCGACTCGGGCGCCCGCGGCAGCCGCGAGCAGGTGCGCCAGCTCGCCGGCATGCGCGGCCTGATGTCGAAGCCGTCGGGCGAGGTGATCGAGACGCCGATCACCGCCAACTTCCGCGAGGGGCTGTCGGTGGCGCAGTACTTCATCTCCACCCACGGCGCCCGCAAGGGCCTGGCGGACACCGCGCTCAAGACCGCCGACTCCGGCTACCTCACCCGGCGCCTCGTCGACGTGGCGCAGGACGTGATCATCAACGAGGTCGACTGCGGCACCATCGACGGCATCTACGTCACCGCGATCATGGAGGGCGGCGAGATCCTCGAGCCGCTGCGCGACCGCATCGTCGGCCGCGTCTGCCAGGAGGACGTCTACGACGCGATGACCGGCGAGCTCCTGGTCGAGGCCGGCCAGATGATCACCGAGGAGATCGCCGCCACGGTGCAGGCGGCCGGCATCGAGCGGGTGAAGATCCGCTCGGTGCTGACCTGCGAGTCGCGCCGCGGGGTGTGCGCCGGCTGCTACGGCCGCAACCTCGCCACCGGCCAGCCGGTGCAGATCGGCGAGGCGGTGGGCGTCATCGCCGCGCAGTCGATCGGCGAGCCGGGCACCCAGCTCACGATGCGGACCTTCCACTACGGCGGCACCGCCTCGCGCGTCTCCGAGCAGTCGAAGCACGAGGCGAAGAACCCCGGCGTGGTGAAGTTCCTCAACGTCAACACCGTCGAGTCGAAGACCGGCGACCTGGTGGTGGTCAACCGCGCCGGCAAGCTCCTGATCGTCGACGAGAAGGGCCGCGAGAAGGAGCGCTACGCGCTGACCTACGGCTCCCACCTGCTGGTCCGCGAGGGCGAGTCGGTGGAGCCGGGCAAGGACCTCGTCACCTGGGACCCGTTCACCGCCGCGATCCTCTCCGAGATCGCCGGCCGCATCGAGCTCTCGGACATCGTCGAGGGCGAGAACGTCCGCGAGGAGACCGACAAGGTCACCGGCCTCACCCAGATGATCATCGTCGAGGCGCCGGCGCAGGAGAAGCGGGTGCCGGCGATCGTGGTGCGCGGCAACGACGGCCAGGAGAAGCGGTACCTGCTGCCGTCGGGCTCGCACCTGGTGGTGCGCGGCGGCCAGGAGGTCTTCCCCGGCGACACGCTGGTCAAGATCCCGCGCGAGACGACCAAGACGAAGGACATCACCGGCGGTCTGCCGCGCGTCGTCGAGCTGTTCGAGGCGCGGAGCCCGAAGGAGCCGGCGATCATCACCGAGATCGACGGCGTGGTGCACCTGGGCGAGGTGGTCAAGGGCATGCGCAAGATCGTCGTCGCCGACGACTCCTCGGGCGAGAACCGCGAGTACCTGGTGCCGCGCTCGGTGCACATCAACGTGCAGGAAGCCGAGCGGGTGGCGGCCGGCGATCCGCTGATCGACGGCCCGATCAACCCGCACGACATCCTCCAGGTGCTCGGCGAGAAGGAGCTCCAGCGCTACCTGGTCGACAAGATCCAGGAGGTCTACCGCTCGCAGAGCGTGCAGATCAACGACAAGCACTGCGAGGTGATCGTGCGCCAGATGATGCGCTCGGTGAAGATCGAGGAGGTCGGCGACACCGAGTTCCTGGTCGACGAGCAGGTGGACAAGTGGCGCTTCCAGGAGGAGAACGACCGCGTCCTCGCCGCCGGCGGCCAGCCCGCGGTCGGCCGCCCGCTGCTCCTCGGCATCACCAAGGCGTCGCTGTCGACCGACAGCTTCATCTCGGCGGCCTCGTTCCAGGAGACCACGCGGGTGCTCACCGAGGCGTCGATCAACGGCGCCGTCGACTACCTGCGCGGCCTCAAGGAGAACGTCATCGTCGGCCGCCTGATCCCCGCCGGCACCGGCATGGACTACTACCACGACTTCCACCTCGCCGAGGCGGAGCTGCCGGTGGCCGCCGAGGAGGAGGAGGAGCTCTTCTTCGACTTCTCGGAGGAGGACATCCGGGCGCTGCCGCAGGAGGTGGAGGGGGAGTAGCTCCCTCCTCTTGGCGGGATCTACCGGGGCGGCCCTGCGGGGCCGCCCTTTTCGTTGGCGGCGGGGTGCCGTCCCCCGGCTGTCCCGTTTCTCCCCCGACCCTCACTCCATGATCAGGCAGGGCGCCCGCGAGCGCCCGGTCTGCCCGCCCCCCGCGTCCGTCCGGGCGCGTCGAGCCACGGGCTCAGCTCGATCCACCGCGGTCAACCCCGGGCCGCCTCTCCGCAGGCGGTCCGAGCCGTCTTTCTTCCCCCCGGCACGGAGCCGGCGGGGATCTCCGAGGAGGTGACGGTGATGCAACCGTCGGAGCGGTGGTGGCGTCGGCGGGCCGGGGCGCTCGCAGCGCTGGTCGGCCTGGCGGTCGCCGGGGCGGGGCTCGCGATCGAGCCCAAGCAGCCGGCGTCGTTCCTGGACCACAAGGAGTTCTTCGAGCCGGAGCTGGCCATCTCGAGCTCGCACGCGCCGGCCGAGCAGGTGCTCGACCGGCTGGGCAACCGGCCGGAGTGGGCGGCCTTCCTCGCCGGCGGCCAGGGGCGGCGCGGCTTCGTCGACCCGCGCTCCGGCGCCGCGACCGCCGTCGTCGAGTCGCGCCCGCTGATTCCCGGGCGCGGGGTCGGCAACCGGGTCGACCTCGCCGAGCTGTCGCAGCGCGTCGGCCGGCCGGTCGCCGCGGTCGACCGCTCCGCGGTGGCCGACGCGGTGCTCGCCGCGGTGCGCGAGCGGAAGGCGCTCCTCGGCATCGACGCCGAGCAGCTCGGGCCGGCGCGCGCCGAGCAGGTGACCGCCGACCTCTGGCAGGTCAGCGTGCCGCAGGTCTACAAGGGCGTGCCGGTGCGCCACGGCCGGGTGGCGGCGACGATCAGCCATGGCAACCTGGTGATCGTCGGCACCGAGACCTGGGGCGACGTGCGTGGGCTGTCGACCCGTCCGCGGGTCACCGCCGGCGAGGCGCTGGCCGCCGGCTACGCCTACCTCGACGGCGCCTCGGCGCTCGACGTGATGGTGCAGGAGCCGACGCTCGAGATCTTCCCCGTCGCGCCGCCCGAGCACCAGCGCGGCGAGGCGTTCGGCGGCCCGATCGGCGCCGGCTACCGTCACCGGCTGGTGTGGACCTGGGCCTTCCGCCGGCCGCCCGACGACGCCACCTGGGAGGTGGTCGTCGACGCGCACGACGGCGAGGTGCTCTCCTTTCAGGACGTCAACCGCTACGTGAACCACACGATCACCGGCGGCGTCTACCCGATCACCGCCACCGGCATCTGCCCGACGCCGGGCACCTGCGGCACGATGCAGAGCGGCTGGCCGATGCCGTTCGCCAACACCGGCCTCCTGTCGCCGAACAACTTCACCAACTCGGCGGGCGTCTTCGACTGGACGAGCGGCACCACGACGACGACGTTGAACGGCCAGTTCGTCCGCATTCTCGACTCCTGCGGCACGATCACCAACAGCTCGACCGTCGGGTCGATCGGCCTGGGCGGCAGCAACAACCAGCACGACTGCACCACCGGCGGCGGCTCGGCCGGCAACACGGCGGCGGCGCGCACCGCCTTCTACGAGGTCAACAAGCTCGCCGAGCAGGCGCGCGGCTGGCTGCCGGGGAACGCCTGGCTCAACGCGCGGCTGACCGCCAACGTCAACCTCAACAACACCTGCAACGCCTTCTGGAACGGGTCGACGATCAACTTCTACCGCTCGGGGGGCGGCTGCCGAAACACCGGCGAGCTGGCCGGCGTGTTCGACCACGAGTGGGGTCATGGGCTCGACGACAACGACGCCGGCGGCGGCCTGTCCAACTCGTCGGAGGCCTACGCCGACATCGCGGCGATCTACCGGCTCCAGGACTCCTGCATCGGCCACGGCTTCTTCGAGACCACCAACCAGGGCTGCGGGATGACCGCCGACGGCACCGGCTTCAACGCCGACGAGGCGATCGTCGGCGCCGCCCACTGCAACACGAATTGCTCGGGCGTCCGCGACGCCGACTGGGCGCGCCACGCCGACAACACGCCGGACACCGCGCTCGGCTTCGTCTGCAACTCGTGCTCGAGCGGCACCGGGCCGTGCGGCCGTCAGGTGCACTGCGCCGCGGCGCCGGTGCGGCAGGCGGCGTGGGACCTCGTCGCCCGCGACCTCCAGGCAGCGCCGTTCAACTACGACAGCCAGACCGCCTTCATCGTCGGCAACAAGCTCTTCTACCAGGGGAGCGGCAACGTCGGCGCCTGGCACGCCTGCACCTGCGGCTCGTCGTCCTCCGGCTGCGGCGCCACCAACGGCTACATGCAGTGGCTGGCCGCCGACGACGACAACGGCAACCTGGGCGACGGCACGCCGCACATGACGGCGATCCACGCCGCCTTCAACCGCCACGGCATCGCCTGCTCGACGCCGACGCCGCAGAACGGCGGCTGCTCGGCCGGACCGTCGGCGGCGCCGTCGCTGGCCGCCACCGCCGGCGACTTCCAGGCCGGCCTGTCCTGGGGCAGCGTCTCCGGCGCCACCCGCTACTGGGTGTTCCGCACCGAGGGCCACGCCGGCTGCAACTTCGGCAAGACGCTGATCGGCGAGACCACCGGCACCTCGTTCACCGACACCGAGGTGGCGAACGGCCGGCAGTACCACTACAACGTGGTCGCCGCGGGGAGCAACTCGGCCTGCTTCGGGCGCGCCTCGAACTGCGCCTCGGTCACCCCCACGCCGGGGGCGCCGACGCCGGACTTCTCGGTCGCCTGCAGCCCGTCGAGCGTGTCGGTCACCCAGGGGCTGACCGCCACCACCACCTGCACGGTGACCTCGACCGGCGGCTTCTCGGCGGCGGTGGCGCTGTCCTGCGCCGGCCTGCCGTCGGGCGTCACCTGCGGCTTCTCGCCGTCGTCGGTGACGCCGCCGGCGAACGGCACGGCGCAGAGCACGCTGACGGTGACCGCCGGCGTCTCGGCGACCACCGGCAGCGCCACCATCCAGGTGCGCGGCACCAGCGGCGCCACCCAGCGCAGCACCAACCTGGGGGTGACCGTGAACCCGGCGGGCGGCGGAGGCGGCGGCCCGCAGAACGCGGTCTTCGACGCCGGCCTCCAGGCGCCGCGCTGCTCGACGGTCGGCAGCTCGTGCGACTCGGGGACGCTCCTCGTCGGCCGCGGCACGATGAGCGGCGGCGCCGAGCCGAACCAGCCGAACACCATCGGCGACTCCTGTGCCGACGGCAGCTCCGGCGTCTTCCACTCCGACGAGTCGAACGACCGCATCGTGGTGTCGACCCTCGACGGGACCGACTTCGCGAGCGGCAAGACGGTGCGCATCGACGCCACGGTGTTCGTGTGGACGGGCGGTCCGACCCAGGACCACCTCGACCTCTACTTCGCCGCCGACGCGACGAGCCCGACCTGGCAGTTCATCGGCACCATCAACCCGACGAGCAGCCAGGGCGGCGTCCAGACGTTCAGCGCCACCTACACGCTCCCGGCCGGCTCGCTCCAGGCGGTGCGGGCGCGCATGCGCTACCAGGGCAGCGCCACCGCGTGCGGCACCGGCTCGTTCATCGACCACGACGACCTCGTCTTCGCGGTCGACGGCGGCGGCGGCGGCGGTCCGACGACGGTCTTCTTCGACGACTTCGAGACCGCCCAGGGCTGGACGACCGACCCGAGCGGCACCGACACCGCGACCTCCGGCCTGTGGGAGCGCGGCAACCCGGAGACGACGACCTCCTCCGGCACCAAGCAGCAGGGCACCACGCCGAGCGGCGTCAACGACCTGGTGACCGGCCGGCTCGCCGGCTCGAGCGCCGGCGTCGACGACATCGACAACGGGGTGACCAGCATCCGCTCGCCGGCGATCGCGCTGCCGTCGACGGGCACCCTGACGCTGTCGTTCGCCTACTACCTGGCGCACGGCACGAACTCCTCGTCGGCCGACTTCCTGCGCGTCAGCGTGGTCGGCGCGGTGACGACGACGGTGCTCCAGGAGCTCGGCGCCGCCAACGACGACGACGCGGTGTTCGCCACCCACTCGGCGAACATCAGCTCGTTCGCCGGGCAGACGGTGCGCATCCTGATCGAGGCGGCCGACGTCTCGACCGCCAGCCTGGTCGAGGCGGCGGTCGACGACGTGCGCATCACCCAGCAGTAGGCGCGCGATCGCCCGCTCCGGCGGGCGGGCCGCGGCATCGAACGGGGGCGCTCCGGCGCCCCCGTTCCCGTCTCGGCCCCTGCGCTATCCTCGCCGCCGAGCGCCGGCCATCGCCCGGGGGCGGGGGGTGGCGCCGGCTTCCAACCACAGCGAGGGGCCTTCCACCGGATGAGCAGAGAGACCCGGATCGGGGTCTTCATCGACTCCGCCAACATCTCGATGAACGGCGGGCGCGGCATGCGCTTCGACGTGCTGCGCGAGTTCGCGGTGCGCGAGGGCGGCGAGGTCGCCCGCCTCAACGTCTACGTCTCCTACGACGCCAAGCGCGCCGAGAACGACGAGGAGTACAAGCGCGGCCAGTTCCAGTTCCACTCGATCCTCCGCGACTTCGGGTACAAGGTGATCCAGAAGCCGGTCAAGTGGTTCACCGACGAGAAGGGCCAGCCGATCTCGAAGGCGAACGTCGACCTCGAGATGGCGGTCGACCTGCTGCTCCAGTCGGAGAAGCTCGACCGCGTGGTGCTGGCCACCGGCGACGGCGACTTCGTCCAGGTGGTGCGGGCGCTCCAGAACCGCGGCCTGCGCGTCGAGCTGGTCGCCTTCGACAACGTCTCGAACGAGCTGCGCGGCGAGGCGGACCTGTTCGTCTCCGGCTATCTCGTCCCCAACCTCCTCCAGGTGCCGGACACCGAGGTGGCGTGGGGGGAGGTCGGCTCGCGGGTGCGCGGCTTCTGCTACTTCCACTCCGGGAAGGGCTACGGCTTCCTGCGCTTCATCCGCGCGGTGGGGCCGAACCTATGGGTGGTCGACACCCGCAACGAGGCGTCTCCCTACGAGAGCGTGTTCTTCCACGACTCGAAGCTGCCGGACAAGGTGAGCTACCTGTCGCTGCCCTCCCGCAACCTGATCTTCGAGTTCACGCTGGTGGAGCCGGAGCCGGGGGGGAAGAGCCGGTGGCAGGCCGAGGAGATTCGGGTGGCGGCGCGGCTGTAGGGAACCTCGACGGCGGCGGCCGCGGCGGGGCCTTCCCGACCCCAGGAAAAGGAGCGGATGGCGTGGCGGCCGGCGTCGCTGCCGGCCGGCTTCAGGGTG
>DATABP010000375.1:0-7742 GCA_036259515.1 Thermoanaerobaculia bacterium
GACCTGGTCGCCGAGTGCGAGGAGCTGTTCCGCGAGCGGACGCTCTTCGAGTGGGGCGTCGCCCGCCGCGAGGACGACCGGGTGATCGGCACCGTCACCCTGTGGAAGCTCGAGTCCGAGAACCGGCGCGGGCGAGCGCGAAGCCGAGCTCGCCGCGCCGGTTCTCGGGCTCGAGCTTCCACAGGGTGACGGTGCCGATCACCCGGTCGTCCTCGCGGCGGGCGACGCCCCACTCGAAGAGCGTCCGCTCGCGGAACAGCTCCTCGCACTCGGCGACCAGGTCGTCGGCCTGGCGCGGATCGGTCATCGGCGGCGCGCTCCAGTAGCGGGCGACCTCCGGGTCGCGGAAGATCGCGTAGAGCGCCGGCCCGTCGGCGGCGACCAGCGGGCGGAGGACGAGGCGCGCGGTCTCGATGCGCGGTAGCTCGTCGCCCCAGTCGAAGGGCGGCGCCTCGTCCGGGGTCATCGCGACGCGGGCGGGGCCGCCGGGGGAGAGCTCGCCGAGCCCTCGTCGCCGCCCTCCGCCGCCGCCGGCCGCTTCGGGAACGCCAGGTAGCCCTCCTCGACGTTCCAGGTCAGCACCTCGACCTCCAGCCGCCCGGCGACGACGGCGGGATCGGCGGCGGCGAGGCGCCGCGCCTCCTCGACGCTGCCGACCTTGTAGAGCGCCATGCCGCGCAGGCTCTCGTCGTCCTGGTCGCTGAACGGGCCGGCGATCAGGAGCTTGCCCTCCTCGGCGAGGCGGGTCATGTGGGCGAGGTGGGCGGCCTGGATCTCGTGGAGGCGCTCGTGCGGGTACTCGGTGGCCTGCGCGGGGCGCTTGAGGAGGACGAGCTGGTACTGCTCGAAGACGGGGGGCTGGGCCGAGGTGGTGGCGAGGGTGGGGATCAGCGCGGCGGCCACCGCGACGGCGGTCCAGGTCCAGCCGAGCTTGCGTGCACGACGAGCGATCATGGTGTCTCCTGAGCGAATTCGCTGAGCTGGTTCCGTCTCCCAAGATGCGACCCCCGCGTTGCAGCGGCGATCGAAGCCGGAGGAGACAGATGATGAGGGGCGAGGCACTGGCGGAGGATAAGGCACCGGCGGAGCGTCGGTACAAGGTTCGCTTCCCGGACCGTGAGAGCTACTTCGCGGCGACCGCGCTCGAAACCCCGGGACTGTCGGTTCCGGTGGCCAACCAGAAGCGGGCCTATCTCGGCATCACGCTGCCGCGTCAGCGCGTCGGCATGATGGCCGCCGAGGGGCTCCTCGATGCGCAGCTGCAGCGTTTCGAAACGTACGGCGCCCGGATCGTCGAAGATTTCCGCTTTGATCTCGAGCCGACGGCACCGCCGCTCTTCGGCCTCGATGCGGCGCCCGAGGAGGCCGAAGCGGACCTCGACGACGTGCTCTCTCAGATCGCCGCGCCGGCGGCGTGGACGAGGAGCCGCGGTGAGGACGTGGCGATCGCCGTGGTGGATAGCGGGATCGACGGCACCCGGCCGGAGTTTCCTCGAGCGAAGCGATTCGGGAGCTGGCAGCCGGCCGGGCACCTGCCGTGGACGGACGGCGAGGGGCACGGGACGATGTGCGCCAGCATCGCGGCCGGCACGCGCGCCGCCGGCGGCGCCTACGACGGAGTGGCGCCGAACGCGAAGCTGATCGCCTGCAAGAGCGGCCTCTACGACACCGAGCTGACCGCGATCTACGATTACCTGATCTCTTTGCTCGACGCCCACCCCGACCTGCGGATCGTCGCCACCAACAGCTTCGGGATCAAGACGGGAAAGCCGCCGTCGCCGCCCGAGGACGTCGATTTTCCGGACGCCGTGGCCGAAGCGGTCGGTCGCGGGATCTCGGTTTTCTTCTCGGCGGGGAACTACCACGCTCTGGCGGGTGGAGCCGCCGCGGACTGCAGCCCCACCTCGATCTGGCTTCACAAGTGCCGTGACGACGTCTTCACCGTCGCGACCTGCGATCTCGCCGGCCGGATGTGGGACTACTCGAGTCGGGGGCCGGGGCAGCACTTCGGTCAGCACGGCATGCGGCGCAAGCCGGACGCGACCGCACCGACGCCGCGCAACGGTCGCGTCGTCTACGGGGCCGGCATCCGAGTCCTGCCGACCGGCTGGGGCACCAGCGGCGCGTGTCCACAGGTGGCGGGGCTCGCCGCGCTGCTCCTGTCGGCCAATCGGGCGCTCTCCCCGGCACAGGTCTACGACGCCATCCGTTCGGCTGGCGTGCCGCTGGGGCACGGTGCCGACTGCGAAGGGAGCGGCCGGATCGACTGCGGTGCGTCGATGGCGCTCGTCTGAGCGTTGGTAGAGTAGGCGACATGGAGCGGTACAGAGTCAAGTTCCCGACCGCGGAGGCCTATCGGCGCGGGCTCGGCATCGCGGAGGCGCGGGTGCCCGTGCTGATCGCCTCCGAAAAACGGCACGTGCTCTCGATCGGCGAATTGCCGCCGGATCTCGAGGCAGACCTGCGCTCACTCGGCGCGAGCGTGACGCAGGAGACCCGTTACGAACTCGAGGTGGTCGGCGGCTGAGACGGCCGGTCGGCATGGCGGCTCGCCCGCCAACCGCGGAGAGCATTGACGAGGGCGACGCCGCAGGCACGGGCGAGGTCGGCGGGGCGGAGCGGCCGCTCGGCGAGGCGGCCGCGGGCGAGGAGGTCGGCGCGGGCGACGCCGGGGAGGCAGCCGGAGTCGAGGGGCGGCGTCCACCAGCGGCCGTCGAGGTGGACCGCGAGGTTGGCGATCGTCGACTCGGTCAGCTCGCCGCGGGTGTTGACGAGGAGCACGTCGTCGTGGTTCGGCCAGCGGGCGCGGCGGCGGTCGTAGCGGTCGCGCAGCGTGGTCTTGTGGAAGAGGAACGGGTCGGCGGGGTCGACCGGCTCGGGGTCGAGGGCGAGGCGGAGGGGGCGGCCGGGGGACGGGGGAAGCGGCGAGACTGTGACGGTGGGCTCGCCGGCGGGGGAGAGCACGAGGCGTACCCGGAGCACGGCGTCGGTGAGAAGCTCTCCTCCCGCGCGTCCAAGTTGCTCCGCGGCGCCGGAGTCGCTTGCGTCGAGCGCCGCGGCGACGCGCTCTGCCACCGCCGCCCGGAGCGCCGCCTCGATCCGCGCCCTCTCGAAAGGGAATCCGAAGTAGTCGGCGGAATCCTCCAGCCGGTCGAGATGCCCGGCGAGCAGCGGGAACCCGGCCGCCGGCTCCCAGCGCATCGTCTCGATCAGCGAGAAGGGTGGCGGCGGGGCGGCGAGGACGCGCGCCTTGAGCAGCGCCTCGGCGTGCTCGCCGGCGGCCGAGGAGCCGGCGGTCACCCCGCCGCCGACGCCGTACTCGGCGAGGCCCGCCTCGCGGTCGATCGCCGCGGTGCGGATCGCGACGGCGAAGCGGGCGCGCGGGCCGGGCGTTCCCGGCGGCGCCAGCCAGCCGACCGCCCCGGTGTAGACGCCGCGCGGCGAGTCCTCGAGCGCGGCGACGATCGCCATCGTGCTCCGCTTCGGCGCGCCGGTCACCGAGCCGCAGGGGAAGAGGGCGGCGAAGAGGTCCGCCAGCGGCGCCGGTGGGTGCGGCAGCCGGCAGGCGACGGTCGAGGTGAGCTGCCAGACGGTGGGGTAGCGCTCGGCGGCGAACAGCTCCTCGACCTCCACCGTCCCCGGCACCGCCAGCCGCCCGAGGTCGTTCCTCAGGAGGTCGACGATCATCACGTTCTCGGCCCGCTCCTTGGGCGAGGCGGCGAGCCGGGCGGCGGCGGCGCGGTCCTCCTCGCTCCAGCGGCCGCGGGCGGCGGTGCCCTTCATCGGCCGGGTGACCAGCCGGTCGCCCTCGAGCTCGAAGAACAGCTCCGGCGAGGCGCAGACGACGTGGAAGCGGCCGAGGTCGAGGTGCGCCGCGAAGGCGCCGCCCTGGGCGCGGCCGAGGTCGCGGTAGAGCCCGCCCGGGTCGCCGTCGAAGCGGGCGCGCAGGCGGAAGGTGTGGTTGACCTGGTAGGTGTCGCCGGCGGCGATGCGGCGCTGGATCTCGGCGACCGCGGCGGCGTGCCGCTCCGGCGCGAGGCTCGGCCGCCACTCCCCGACCTGGCAGCCGCCGCCGACGTCACGGTTCGCCACCTCCCGCCGCGCGCGGAACAGCCCGAACGCGACGAGCGGCAGCCCGGCGAACGAGTCGCCCGCCTCCCGCAGCCGCACCGCCAACCCCGGATCGAGCCCCGGCGCCGCCTCGTACGCCACGAACCCCGCTGCCCACAGCCCCCCGGCGACCGCCCGCTCCACCCGCGCCAGCGCCTCCCGCACCTCCCCCGCCTCCCGCGCAACCACCTCCCCGGCCGCCCCGACCAGCTCGAACCCGCCACACCCCGCCGGCCGGAAATCGTCGAAGCGCGCCGCCCGCATGCCGGGACGATACGGCACCCTCGCGGGGTCGCTACGTCGAGATCGGCAACGGACGCACGCGCAGGCGATCCTCGTCGAAGACCACCACGGCGCCGCTCTCCAGCGCGTCGGCGAGCGCGGGGAGGTTGGCGATCAGGAGCGCGGCCCGGCGCTCCGGCTGGCGGTCGGTGCCACGGCGGAAGAGGATCACCGAAGGGCGGCTCGCCTGGCGCAGCGCCAGTAACGTGCGGCGGCAGAGTACGAGACTGCTCGGTCGTTCCGCTCGCCGCTCCGGGCTTCAACCCGCCCGCGCCAGCGGCAGTGTCCGCTCGCGCACGGCCTCGGCGGCGTACCGCAACGCCTCCGCGACGTCGTCGGCCTCGAGGTCCGGGTAGGCGGCGAGGATCTCGTCGCTCGTCATGCCGTCGGCCACCATTCCGACCACGGTGGCCACCGGGATGCGCAGGCCGCGCAGACAGGGGACACCGCCCATCTGCTGCGGATCGACGGTGATGCGGGTGAACGTCATCGGGTGCCTCTTCGCGGATTCTACGTCGTCTCGCTCACCGATTAGGATTCGCCCATCATGCGCTACCTGCCCCAGCTCTTCGCCGGCAACCGCGAGTGGGTCGCCCGCCGGATGGCGGAGGACCCGGGCTTCTTCCGCCACCAGTCGAGCGCGCAGGCGCCGGACCACCTGTGGATCGGCTGCTCGGACAGCCGGGTGCCGGCGAACGAGATCGTCGGGCTCGACGCCGGCGAGCTGTTCGTCCACCGCAACGTCGGCAACCTGGCGCGCGACGACGACGACAACGCGATGGCGGTGCTCGCCTACGCCGTCGACGTGCTGCGGGTGCCGCACGTCATCGTCTGCGGGCACAGCGGGTGCGGCGGGGTGCAGGCGGCGCTCGGGCCGCCCCAGCCGGCGCCGCTCGAAGGCTGGATCGCGCCGGTGCGCGCCGCCGCCGCCCGCCACCGGGACGAGCTCGCCGCCCTCGAACCCGCCGCCCGCTGGCGCCGCCTGTGCGAGATCAACGTCCGCGAGCAGGTCGCCGCGCTCGCCGCCGGCCGCATCGTCCGCGGCGCCTGGGAGCGCGGCCAGCCGCTCCACCTCCACGGCTGGCTCTACGAGCTGGAGACGGGGCGGCTGATCGATCTCGAGGTGTCGACGGCGGGGCCGGACGAGCCGCCGCCGGCGGGGTAGGATCGCCTCCCGGTCCACTTTCGAGGAGGGCGCCATGAGCCTGCGCGGGCGCGAGATCAGCCGGCTGGAGGGGTTCAGCGACGCGGTGTTCGCGTTCTCGGCGACGCTGCTCGTGGTGTCGCTGGAGGTGCCGGCGACGTTCGCCGAGCTGCTCGCCGACCTGCGGGGGCTGGCCGCCTTCGGGCTCAGCTTCGCCGTGCTGGTCACCCTGTGGACCGTGCACAACGCCTTCTTCCGCCGCTACGGGCTGACCGACCGCACGACGGTGCTCCTCAACTCCTGCTTCCTCTTCGTGGTTCTGTTCTACGTCTATCCGCTCAAGTTCATCGCGCGCGGAGTGGTGTGGACGCTCCTCGGGATCTCCGAGCCAGGCGCCGCGGACAGCATCCGGGGGCTCGACGAGCTGGGGACTCTGTTCGTGCTCTACAGCGTCGGGTTCGCGGCGGTGTTCCTCTTCGTGGCGCTGCTCTATCGGCACGCCTGGCGGCGGCGCGAGGCGCTGGGGCTCGACGCCGCCGAGGCGCACCGGGCCCATTTCCTCTTCCGGCACTACCTGCTGTTCGTCGTCGTCGGGCTCGCCTCGGCCGGGCTGGCCGCCGGCGGGGTCGGGCTCGGGATCGCCCTGCCGGGGTGGTTCTACGGGATCCTCGGGCCGCTGTGCTGGGCCAACGGCGCGCTCGCGGAGCGCCGGCGGCCGCGGCTCGAGACGGCGGCCAGCCAGGGCTGACGACCCGGCCTCCGCGCCGGCCGCTACGCCTCGAGCGGCTCCGTCGCCGCCGCCCGGGCCGCGATCGCCCGTGCCGCCGCCGGTCGCAGCAGCAGCATCCCCGCCGCGCCCGCCGCCGCCGCGACGAGCCCCAGCGCCCACGCCGCCGAATCCCCCCAGCGCCCGAAGGCGGCGCCGCCCAGCCAGGGCCCGAGGAAGGCGCCGGCGCCCCAGGCGGCGTGGAAGACGCCCTGGTAGGTGCCGCGCAGCCGCGCCGGGGCGAGGTCGGCGACCAGCGCCGGCGCCAGGGCGAAGAAGACGATCTCGCCGAGCGTCCACACCACCACCGCGCCGGCGTAGGCGGCGCCGGAGGCGGCCGGCCCGTGGAGCGCCATGCCGCCGCCGATGGTCAGCGTGGCGGCGGCGAGGAGCGGCAGCCGCGGCCGGCGCGCCGCCCACGCCGCGAGCGGCAGGCTGACCAGCACGATCAGCCCGCCGTTGAGCGACACCACCAGCCCGAAGCGCTCGGCGCCGAGCCCGGCCTCGGCCATCGACAGCGGCAGCAGGCTGAACGCCTGCCAGAAGAGCGCCGCCACCGGCAGCGCGGCGAGCGAGAAGGCGACGAGCACCGGGTCGGCGAGCGCCGCGGCGAGCCGCGACGGCGCCGGCGGCGCGGCGGGGTCGGCGGTCGGCTCGGCCGGCCGGGTCTCCGGCAGCCGCCAGGCGACCACCCCCGCGAAGACCAGCATCGTCGCCGCGTCGAGGACGAAGAGGGCGAGGTAGGAGCGCGCCGCGAGGAGCCCGCCGACCGCCGGCCCGATCGCCGCCCCCAGGTTGTGCGCCCAGTAGAGGAGCGTGTAGGCGCGCGGGCGGAGGAGGTCGGTCACCAGGTCGGCGACCGCGGCCATCACCGCCGGCCGGTAGAGCTCGCCGGTCAGCCCGACGGCGAACACCGCCATCGCCAGGAGCGGCAGCGGCTCGAGCGCCGGCACCACGAGGAGCACCACGGCGCCGAGCGACAGGCTGGCGAGCATCGTCGCCCGCCGCCCGACGCGGTCGGCCAGCCAGCCGCCGAGGAGCGTCGCCACGAAGCCGCCGGCGCCGTAGAGCCCGACGACCAGCGACGCCGTCGCCGGCGACAGGCCGCGGCGGGTGGTCAGGTAGAGGGTGAGGAACGGCAGCACCACCAGCCCCAGTCGGTTGATCAGCGAGCCGGCCCACAGCACCCAGAAGGCGCGCGGGATGCCGTCGACGTGGCGGCGGAGGGCGGCGGCGAGGCGCATGGGGAGGGAAGACTATTCTCCGCCGGCCCTCCTCGCCGCGGCGGCGCCGCGGGCGGCGCCGGACCTGCATCCTCCGGACGGCGGTCCGAGGGAGGGACGGGGCGGGGACGGCTCGACGAGAGGGGGACGAGGCGGGCGATGGATCGGCGAGGATGGCTGGTGCTGGCGCTGGATCGGGCGGCGGCCGACGGCGCCG
>DATABP010000376.1:0-2817 GCA_036259515.1 Thermoanaerobaculia bacterium
GGCGGCGCCGGCGCCGCCTCGGCGTCGAGCACGTCGATCAGCTCGATGTCGAAGACCAGCGTCGCGTTCGGCGGGATCGGGCCCACCCCCTGCTCGCCGTAGCCGAGCGCCGGCGGGATGTAGAGCTTGGCGCGGCCGCCCTCCTTGAGCTGCTGGATGCCCTCGGCGAAGCCGGCGATGACGCCGGTCAGCGGGAAGGTCGCCGGCTGACCCCGGTCGCGCGAGCTGTCGAAGACGGTGCCGTCGGGAAGCGTGCCGGTGTAGTGGACGACCACGCGGTCCTCGAGCGTCGGCGTGTCCCCGGTGCCCTCGGTGAGCATCTCGATCTGGAGCCCGCTGTCGAGCACCCGCACCCCCGCGCGCGCGGCGTTCTCGGTGAGGAACGCCTGGCCGGCCGCGAGGTTGCTGGCGCCCTGCTGGGCCATCCGCTGCTGCTGGGCGGCGGTCACGTCGGCCTGGAAGCGCTGCATCGCCGCCTGCATCTGCTCCGGGGTGAAGGCGGCGGCGCCGCCGGCGGTGGCGGTGCGCAGCCCGGAGATGAAGGCCTCGAGGTCGATCTCGATCCCCTGCCCGGCGAAGTTGCTGCCGATCTGGAAGCCGAGCGCGTAGCTCGCCGTCTCCTGCGCCTCCTCGGCGGTGGGGGCGGCTTCGGCCTCGGGCGCGGCCTCGGTCTGGGCCTGCGGCGCCGTCTCGGTCGGGGGCTGGGCGGGGGGCTGCTCGTCCTGGCCGAAGGTGACGGGCGCGAGCGCCGCGAGCAGCAAGGCGAGCGCGCCGCGATGGAGCCGGTCGTTCATGGTGGAGCGTCCTTTCGGTGCGGCCCCGCCGGGGCGGCGGCCAGAGTCGGATCGGCGCCTTCGCCCTCTCGGCGGGCGCCGGACGGCCGATGGTATCACCGCTCCGGGCGGCCTCTCTCCCGCTTGACTTACGCCTCTTCACCGCCTATGCTCGGAGGTCCGATGGACCGCCCGCCGCCCACTCCGAAGCCCCTCCGCCCCGGCTCTCCGCTCGCCGCCGTCGGCCCGGCGCTCCGTCGCCTGCGGATGCAGAGGGGCCGGCGCCAGTTCGAGACCGCCGCCGCCGCCGGCATCACCAAGGCGATGCTCTCCGCCTACGAGAACGGCAAGCGCCGGCCGTCGCTCAAGACGCTCGACCAGATCCTCGGCGCCCTCGACGCCGACCTCGGCGACCTCCATCTGGCGATCGTGCGCGAGCGCCGCGAGGCGGCCGCCGCACGGGCCGCCGGAAGCTTCGGGGACGAGCTCGCCGAGCCGGCGCCGGCGCCCTACACCGTCGCCGCGGCCGACGCCCGCCCGCGCCCGGAGCCGCCGTTCTCCCCGCCGCCTTCGGAGCTCGACCTCTACCGCGCGCTCGGCGTCGAGGCGCCGCTGCCGGCGGCCCAGGAGCGGGCGCTCTCCGAGATGCTCCTCGGCTTCCTCCGGCTCCTCCGCCACCTCCACGCCGGGGCGGACGATCCCGACGCCGGCCGCACGCGGAGCCCGTACGCGCCGTAGCTAGGAGCCCGGCGCCGCGGGGGCCGGCGCCGGCGGCGGCGGCGGTGGGCCGAGGACCAGCGTGAGACCGCCGAGGCCGCCCGGCGGCACCTCGACCGGGTGAATCGCGCGGCGCCCGTCGTCGCCGACGGCGGTGAGCTGCCAGGACCCGGAGGGGACGAGGGGGAGGACGAAGCGGCCGCCGGCATCGGTGCGGGGGGCGCGGTCGTGTCGCGCCGGGAAGTCGATCGCGTTCGGCGCGGCGGGCGCGAGCTGGATCGCCATGCCGGCGACCGGGGCGCCGGCCGCGTCGACCACCCATCCCTCGACCGGCCAGGCGGCGAAGTCGACCGCGACCTCGCCATCGCCGAGCACCTCGACGTCCTCCTGGAGCCAGGGCACGCCGGGATCGGGGAGCAGCCCGAGGCGGTAGGTTCCCGGCCGGAGCCCTTCGAAGAGGAACCGGCCGAGCCCGAGCGAGCGCACCCGCTGCCACGTCCCGTCGCCGGCGATCGCCAGCGTCCCCGGAGCGGGCTGGCCGTTGAGTCGCGCCTCGACGGCGAGCCGCAGGCCGGAGAGATCGATCTCGATCCCCTCGCGCCGCTCGTCCGCCGCCAGCTCGACCGCCACCTCGCCGCTCCGCCGGGTGTCGAGCAAGGTGGCCGAGACGCGGTACGTGCCGAGCGGGAGACCGCGAATCTCGAAGGTACCGTCGCCGCCCACCGCCCCCTCGACGCGGAGGAAGTCGCCCCCAGTGCGCCGGGCCGCGACGCGCAGCCGCGACAGCTCGCCGGCCGAGAGCCCGAGCACGCGCCCGACGACGCTGGCGCCCATCTCCAGACGCAGGACGAGGTCGCGCACCTCGGTGCCCTCGGCGAGGACGATCGGCTCCGGATGGGCGGCGTAGCCGCTGCCCGGCGCCTGCGCCGAGAGCCGGTAGGTGCCCGGGTCGAGGTCGAGCACCTCGAAGCGGCCGGCGCCGTCGACGGAGCGGCCCTGCGAGCCGTGCTCGTGGTGCAGGCTGACCATGGCGTTCGGCACCGGCACGCCGTCCGCGCCGACCACCCGTCCGCTGACCCCGGTCGGCGGCGCGAGCACCAGGTCGACCTCGGCGCCGTCGCCGGCGATCGCCTCGGCTTCGGTGTGCCCGCCGGAGTCGAGCCGAGCGAACACCCGCACCGCGCCGGGCGCCGTGCCGGTGAGGCGGAAGCGCCCGGCGGCGTCCGCCGTGGCCCCCGACCAGTCCCCGCCGGGCGCCTCCAGCGGGTGCACCCAGACGTGGGCGCCGCTCGCCGGCCGGCCGTCGGCGTGACGGACGCTTCCCACC
>DATABP010000377.1:0-3449 GCA_036259515.1 Thermoanaerobaculia bacterium
GCCTCGCGGACGACGAGGCCGAACGACTCCAGCCCCACCGAGGGGACGAGCAGGACGTCGAGCGCCGCCAGCACCTCCGCCTTGCGCTCCTCCGGAAAGCGGCCGCGCAGCGCGATCGCCGGCCGCTCCCCGACGCGCAGCGAGGCCGTGTAGGCGGGGTTCGCGCCGGCGTCTCCCCACACCTCGAGGGTCGCGCGCGCGGGGTCCACCTGGGCGAACGCGTCGGCGGCGAGGTGGACCCCCTTGTGCGGCTGGATCGAGCCGACGTAGCCGAAGCGCAGCGGCGGAGCGGCGACCGGCCGCCGTCGCCGGCCGGCGGCACGATCGGCGAGCGGCACTCCGTACGGCAGCACCCGCAGGTCGGCGCGCGGCGGCAGCATGCGGTGGTGCCGGTAGCTCTCGGCGATGAACCGCGACCCCGTCACCAGCACGTCGGGCAGGCGGAGGAGCCGGCGCATCAGGCGTTGGCGGGCGGCGTAGAGCAGGGGGTTCCACAGCGGCGCCCCCGGGAGCCTCGTCATCGGCAGGCAGTCGGCGCACTTGCGCGGCGTCGGTCCGCCGCACAGGAAGCCCTGGCGGTGGAGCAGGTTGGTGCGTGCGCAGATCGGCCACCAGTCCTGCACCTGGTAGACGATCGGCACGCCGCGCCGGGCGGCGACCGCGAGCAGGCTGGCGCAGTGCCCGGCGAGGTGGTGCACGTGGACGAGGTCCGGCCGCCGCTCGTCGAGGAAGCGGCCGAAGTCGCGGGCCAGGCGGCGGTCGTGGAGCGCGTTGCGGGAGATCGGGTCGCGCTGCCGGAAGTTGTTGACCACCAGGCGGACGCGCGCCCCGTGCTCGTGCCGCTCGCGCGCCTCGCCCAGCCAGCGGTCGGGATCGCCGATGCGGGCGTACACCCCGATCTCGCGGTCGGCGAGCTGACGGCACACCAGCCAGTGCGCGTAGAGCTCGGTTCCCGCCTGGCTGAAGGGCGGCCAGCCGTGGACCAGGTGGACGACGCGGCTCCTCGGCGCGTCGCGCCGCGGCGGGTCGAGCGCCGCGAGGACGCGGCCGCGGACCGGGCGCAGCGGGTCCTCGGCGATGAAGCGGGCGATCCGCTCGAGGTAGTCGGGGTGGAGACGGCGCATGGTGCGGTGGGCCGCCGCCACCCGGCGGCGCCGGCTGGTGCCGAAGCTCCGCTGGCCTTCGTGGAAGATGAACGTCGCGTCGTCGAGCAGGTGGCTCCAGCCGGCCGCCGCGGCGCGCATGCAGAGCTCGCTCTCCTCGCCGTAGCCGAGGCCGAAGCTCCGCTCGTCGAGGCCGCCGACCTCGTCGATCGCCGCGCGGCGGACGTACAGGCACACGCCGACGCCGGTGGGCAGCGGCGGGTACTCGCGGCGGGAGACGCGCTCGACCAGCGCGGCGAAGGAGTCGACGTCGTGCCCGGCGGGGAGCGTGTTCTCCTCGAGGAAGCGCGGCAGCGAGCAGATCGTCGCGTTGTTCGAGAACGGCGAGACGGTGGCCACGCGCGGGCCCGAGTAGGCGGCGCGCCGCAGCTTCTCGACCCAGCCGCGCGTCACCTGGGTGTCGCTGTTGAGGAGGACGACGTCGTTGTCCGAGGCGGCGAGGCCCCGGTTCACCGATCCGACGAAGCCGAGCCGCCGCTCGTTGGCGAGGACGAGCACGCCGGGCTCCGGAGCGACCGCGCCGTGCGCCGGCGGCTCCAGCACGACGACCAGCCGGTGCCGCGACAGGTCGGTGTGCCGCCGCACGCTGTCGAGGCAGCGTTCGAGCTCCGGCCCCGGCCGGTAGACCGGGAGCACGACGTCGACCGCGCCCTCGCCGGTCGCCGGGCGACCGGCGGTCTCGTCAGTCGGCAAGGATCCTCTCGAGCTCCCGCAGGAAGCGAGCTCCCGCGGCCTCGGGCGAGTACAGCTCGCGCACCCGGCGCCCGGCGACGGCGGCGCGCTCGCTGGCCTCCTCCGGCGCCTCGGCGACGCGGGCGAGCAGCGCGGCGGCGTGCGCCACGTCGGGCTCGGCCCACGTCGCGCCGGCGGGGTAGGGGCCGTAGTCGCGGTCGAGGGCGACCAGGCGGTGCGGCACGATCCAGCCGGTCGACTCGTCGAGGAAGTCGGTGCAGCCGCCGTAGCCGGTGGCGATCACCGGCTTGCCGAGGTACATCGCCTCGATCAGCGGCAGCCCGAGCCCTTCCGAGCGATGGAGCGAGACGTAGGCGTCGCAGGTCGCCGTCAGGTCGTTCATCTCGGAGCGGGAGAGCGAGCGCGTGATCAGCGTCACCGGCAGGTCCCGCGACTGCTGGCGGAGCTGCTGGAGCAGCTCGGTCTCGTCGCCGTGCGAGACCTTGAGCAGCAGGTGGAGCGGCCGGTCGGTCAGCTCCAGCGCCCGCGACAGCGCGCAGAGCAGCCCGGAGGGGTTCTTCCGCTGCGGCACGCTCAGCGCGTCGAAGGCGAAGAAGAAGAGGAAGGCGGCCTCCGGGACGCCGAGGCCCCGGCGGTCGAGGGCCCGGCCCTGCGGCTCGCGAACCGCCGGCGGCACCCAGTGGACGTCGATCGAGGCGAGCGCTCCGAAGGCGTCGCGGCAGAAGCGGGTGGGCGCCCACAGCTCGTCGAGGTAGCGGAAGCTGTGCGCGAGCTGCAGGGGGAAGTGCGCCAGCTCCCAGTACCAGTAGCCGATGCGGTAGTGCCCGCGGCTCTGGCGCAGCGGGATGCGCGCCTCGACCCACGGCATCATGTCGGCGTTGACGTGGTACAGGGTGACCTTGTACGGCAGGCTGGGAGGATCGCCGGTCGCCGCCGGCGAGGCGTCCTCGAGCCCGGGGTGGCGCAGCGACCAGACGCGGTGATCGAGCCCCACCGCGGCGAGCGCCGCCAGCGTGCCGCGGCACGCCTCGCCCACCCCGGTCGGCGCGTTGGTCCAGCCGACCACGTTGAGCCCGTGCGCCGGCGCCGGCGGCTGCACGGCGGCGGGAGGAAGGGCGGCGTCGACCGGCGGAAGCGGCAGCAGCGGACCGCGGGGCGCGTGGGACGGAAGGCGCCCCCGCCGCAGGAGCGGCCGCAGGCGCCGGACGATCGCCCGCCGCGCCCACCACCAGCGGACGTACCCTCGGGAGCGGAGTCGGAGCCGCCGCACGACGGGCCGGGTGAGCGCCGCGGGGAGCCCGTACTCGAGCTTGCCGAAGGTCACGTACCAGGTGGCGAAGCCCTCGCGGTCGCGGCCGAGCGGATCGGGGAAGGAGGCCCGGAGGTCCGAGCGGTGACGGTGGAGGACCATCGCCAGACGCGGGATGCGGGGCCGCCGCCGCTGCTCGAAGGCGGCGTCCTCGACCAGCCAGCGCGCCTCCCCGCGCGAGATCCTGAAGCCGGAGTCCCCGATCAGGTGGGCGAGAGAGTGAGGGAGCGAGGCGACCTGCGGGTCGGCGGCGGCCGCCGGGCCGGCGATCTCGGCCGCGCGGC
>DATABP010000378.1:0-2619 GCA_036259515.1 Thermoanaerobaculia bacterium
GGCCGCTGCGCATCGCCGTCGTCGAGCCGGCGGCGCGCGGCGGGATGATCCATTACGCCTTCCAGCTCTGCCGCGGCCTCGCCGCCGCCGGCGCCGAGCCGGTCCTGGTCACCGGCCGGCACTACGAGCTGGCGGCGCTCCCGCATCCGTTCCGGCGCGTCGAGCTGTTCCGGCTGTGGGACCCCAAGCCGTCCGGCGAGGCCACAGCCGGGGTGCGGCGGCGGCTGCGGCGGGTGGGCCGGGCGGCGATCTGGTACCGCGAGTGGCTGCGCCTGGTCGCCTGGGTGGCGCGCGAGCGGCCGGACGCGGTGCAGCTCGGCGACCTCCGCTTCGCCGGCGACCTCCTGCCGCTCCTGCCGCTCCGCGCCCTGCCGCCGGCGCTGGTCGA
Source organism: Thermoanaerobaculia bacterium (assembly GCA_036259515.1). Classification (GTDB taxonomy): domain Bacteria; phylum Acidobacteriota; class Thermoanaerobaculia; order Multivoradales; family JBCCEF01; genus DATABP01. The sequence goes on from DATABP010000378.1 coordinate 389, forward strand.
CGTCTGCCACAACGTGCGGCCGTTCGCCGGCGGCGGGCGGCGGGCGGGGCGGTTCGCGGCCGGGGCGGCGCAGCGCTGGCTCTCCCGCCGCGCCTACCGCCGCTTCGACCGCGTCGTCGTCCACTTCGCGGCGAACCGCGCCGCCTTCCTCGCCGCCACCGGGCTGCCGGAGCGGCGGGTGGCGGCGCTGGTCCACGGCAACCAGGAGCTGTTCGCCGAGCTGGCCGACCCGGCGGTGACCGCGGCCACGCTCCGCGGCCGGCTGAGCCTCCCCGACGCCGCGCCGGTGGCCCTGCTCTTCGGCACCCTGGCGCCCTACAAGGGGGCCGACCTGGCGATCGCGGCGTGGCCGGCGGTGCTGCGCGACCACCCCGACGCCCACCTGGCGATCGCCGGCCATCCGCTCCCCGGCTTCGACCTCGCGGCGCACCGCGCGCTGGCGGAGCGCCTCGGCGCCGGCGAGCGGGTGCGCTTCGTCCCCGAGTACCTGCCGGCGCCCGAGGTGGCGGCGTGGATGGAGCTCGCCGCGGTCGTCGTGCTGCCGTACCGGGAGATCTTCCAGAGCGGCGTCCTGCCGCTGGCGCAGACCTTCGGCCGGCCGGTGGTCGCCGCCGCGGTCGGCGCGCTGCCCGAGGCGATCGAGGACGGCCGCACCGGGCTGGTGGTGCCGCCGCACGATCCCGCCGCCCTCGCCGCCGCGGTCTCCGCCCTCCTCGCCGATCCCGGGCGCGCACGGCGGCTGGGCGAGGCGGCGGCGGCCGCGGCGCGCGAGCGCTTCGCCTGGGAGCGGGTCGCCCGCGACCTCCTCGCCGTGCACCGCGCGGCGATCGCCGAGCGGCGGGGGAGGGCGAGGTGACGCTGCCGGCCGCCGCCACGGTCGTCCTCGCCGCCGTCTTCGCCGGCTGCTTCGCCGCCTGCGTCTACCTCTACTTCGGCTACCCGGCGCTGATCTGGCTGGTCGCCCGCTCCCGGCCGCGACCGCTCCGGCCGGCGCCGGGGGCCGAGCCGCCGACGCTGTCGGTGATCGTCCCCGCCTTCGACGAGGAGGCGGTGATCGGAGAGAAGCTCGCCAACACGCTGGCCGCCGACTACCCGCCGGAGCGGCTCGAGGTGCTCGTCGCCTCCGACGGCTCGACCGACGGCACCGAGGCGATCGTCGCCCGCCACGCCGCCGCCGACCGGCGCGTCCGCCTCCTCGCCCTGCCGCGGCGGGGCAAGGCGGCGGCGCTCGACGCCGCGGCCGCCGCCGCGCGCGGCGACGTGCTGGTGCTCACCGACGCCAACGCGCTGGTCGAGCCCGACGCCTTCGCCCGCCTCGCCGCCCCCTTCGCCGATCCCGCCGTCGGCGGCGTCTGCGGCCGCAAGCGCTACCGGCTGGGCCGCGGCGCCGACGCCACCGAGCTGGGCGAGAACCTCTACTGGCGCTACGACCAGTGGATCAAGGAGCGGGAGAGCCGGGCGGGGAGCGTGTTCGCCGCCGACGGCACGCTCTACGCGCTGCGCCGGTCGCTCTACGTGCCGATCGCCGACCCGGCGCAGGCGGACGACATCGCGCTCTCGGCGCGGGTGGTGCTCCAGGGGCGGCGGCTCCTCTTCGAGCCCGGCGCGGTGGCCTGGGAGGAGGCGCCGGCCGACGGGCGCGCCGAGCTGGCGCGCAAGGTGCGGGTGACCAACCACAGCGTCCGCGCGCTGTGGAGCCTCGGCCGGCCGCTGTGGACCTCCGGCTTCTACTCGCTCGAGCTCCTCTCGCACAAGCTCTTCCGCCACCTGGTGCCGTTCCTCCTGCTGCCGATGCTGGCCAGCCACCTGCTGCTCGCCGCCGGCGCGCCGGGCACCGTCGGCGCCGCCGCCCGCTGGCTGCTCGTGCCGCACCTCGGCTTCTACGCCCTGGCGGCGGCCGGGTACCTCCTCCGCGGGCGCCCGGCGGGGCGCCGGCGCCCGCTCTCCGTGCCGTACTACTTCACCCTCGTCAACACCGCCGCCCTCCTCGGGGTGCTGTCCATCCTCGCCGGCCGCCGGCTGCGCGCGTGGACGCCCCGGAGCGGCGGCGAAGCCTCGAAAGGGAGCCTGCCGTGACCGAGACATCGCGCCCGATCCAGATCGTGCTCGTCGCCCTCCTCGCCCTCGCCCTGGCGCCGTCGGCGGCGCGCGGCCAGACGCGCGACGGGCGGGCGCCGGCCGAGACCGGCCCGCCTCGCTGGGAGACCGGCGTCCACCTCCAGGGGCACTTC
>DATABP010000379.1:0-2342 GCA_036259515.1 Thermoanaerobaculia bacterium
CCGCGCCCGGCGTCGCCACCCGCGCCGTCCCGGTGTCGAGCGAGTACACCACCCGCCCGCCGGCGACGGTGGCGCCGTCGGCCTTCTCCAGGCGCGCCGGGTCGCCGGTCAGCGTGATCACCCGCTGGGCGAGGTCGTAGACGGCCGACTCGCCGCGCGCCTCGTTGCCCGTCTGCCGGTCGTCGAGGTGCGCCTCGCCGGTGGCGATCAGCCGCTCGGCCTCGCCGTCGGCGGTCAGCTCGACGACCAGCCGCCGGCACTCGAGGATGCGCTGCTGCTGCTCCGCCCTCACGTCGCCCTCGTAGATCAGCTCTTCGTCGGCCTCGAGGTAGCGCAGGGTGCGGGCGGTGACCTCCAGCGGGCCGGCGGCCGCGTCGTCGCCGGGCCGCGCCGCGGGGACCCACACGCTCCGCACCGAGCCGGTGGCGGTCAGCCGCTCGCCGCCGCCCGGCTGCTCGGCGCGCAGCTCGTCCGCCAAGAGCAGGTTCTGCCCCTGCCACGCCCGCACCTCGCCGCGGAACAACACGCCGCGGGGCTCCTCGCGGAAGAAGCCTTCTCGGGACTCGACGCGCACCGGACCCTCCCCCTCGGCAAAAGGCGTGCCGCCCAGCCCCAATTCCGACGCGCGCTCGATCAGCGCCCGCACTCCCTCGTGCGCCTCGACCAGCCCGGAGCCCTGGTCGTAGTCGGCGCTGGGGGTGAACAGCTCGCCGCGGTCGGTGGTCAGGTGCACCGGATCGCCGGTCAGCCGGCCCTTGCCGCTGGCGATCTCGAAGCGGGCGTGGGCGGCCTCGGCGCGCAGGCGTTCGTCGCGGTAGCGCACCCGCTCGTCGGCGCGCACCGCCTGGAGCCGCCCGCCGGCGCCGAAGGTCGCCTCCATCCGCCGGCCGGAGAGGTCGCGCAGCACCGGCCGCCCGGCGCGGGCGATCTCCACCAGCCGCGGGCCGTTGAACGCCTCGGCGGTGGCCAGCTCGCCGTCGCGGAAGGCGACGGTGGCGAAGCCGGCGGTCAGCCGCTGCACGGTGCCCTCCGGGGTCGGCGCGTCGATGCGCACCGGGTCGCGGCGGGCGCCCTCCAGCTCGCCCGACTGCGGCAGCCCGGCCTGGTCGCGGAGGAGCGACAGGCTCTGCGCCGCGAAGCTCACCGGCCGCCCTCCCCCTCCGGCCGTCGCCGAGCGCCCGGAGACCTCGCCGCGGGCGCGGACGTAGATCATCGTCTCGTCGCGCTCGTCGAGGTAGGCGGCGACGCGGTGGGCGCGCAGCCGGTCGCCGCCGCGCACGATCTCGACCTCGCCCTCGGCGCGCACCTGATGGCGCGGGCGCTCGAAGACGAGCTGGCGGGCGACCAGCGAGGCGGCCGGCTCGATCCCCGGCCGGCTCTCCACCCGCACGTCGCCGGCGAGCACGTAGACCTGCTCCGGCCGCACGATGCGCAGGCGGTCGGCGCGGCCCTGGAGGTCCTGGTAGCGGAAGGCGATCGGCGCCGTCGACACCAGCACCTCGCCGCGCTGGCGCAGCTCGACGCCGGCGCTCTCGATCCGCGTCGGCCCCGGCCCGGAGAGCACCACGTCGCCCTGGAGCCGCGCCTCCCGCGTCTCGCGGTTGAAGCTGGCGGCGCGGCTCGCCACCTCGTAGGGGGCGCCGGACTCGTCGTAGAGGGTCAGCCCGACGCCGTCGAGGAAGACGGTGCCCTCGCGGTCGGCGCGCACCGACTCGCCGCGGATCTTGAACACCCGCCGGGCGCCCTCGCTGTGGGTGAACTCGAAGCCCTCTCCGACCAGCGTGATCTCGCCCTCCGGCGCCAGCCCGTCCGAACGATCGACCGCCGCCGGCTCCGGCCGCCCGGCGCGCCCGAACAGGTACAGCCCGGCCACCGCCCCGGCGACCAGGACGAAGGCGGCGAGCAGCAGCAGCCGGTAGCGGCGGAACGGGTTCTTGGCGACCCGCGGGCGCGGCATGGGCGCATCCTACAAGCGCCGCGGCGAGGGGGCCGGCCGCTACCGCAGGGGGCGGCAGTCGACCAGGCGCAGGCGGGGGGCGCCGGCGTAGTCGTCGTGCTCGAGGTGGCCGAGCGCCTCGAAGCGGCCGTCGGCGCCGCCGTCGAGGTCGGCGGCGCGCTCCTCCCAGCGCCAGCCGACCAGCCGCAGCCGGCCGCCGCCGGCGCCCGCCGCCAGCGCCGAGAGGTGCCCGTTCCCGAAGCACCGGGGCGGCACGAGGAGGCGGAGCGGCGCCACCCGCGCCAGCGGCTCGGGGTTGCCGTGGCCGTGCGGCTCGAGGCGTCCGAGCTCGGCGAGGAGCCGGCCGTCCACCTCCTCGGCCGCCAGCTCGAGCTCGACGTCGAGC
>DATABP010000380.1:0-1612 GCA_036259515.1 Thermoanaerobaculia bacterium
CGCCCGAGGAGGGCACCGCGCCCGACCCGCCGCCGCGGCGGCCGTAGCCGATCGCCGGCGCCCGCCCCGTCTGTCATGGATCTCCCGCTCGGCGCGCTGCGGCCGCCTCCCGCGCCCCGCCGCTCGGGCCGGCGGCCGCCCGTCCTACCCGAACGTCCGCTGGCGCCGCGACTTGCCGTCGAAGAAGGCCCGGGCGAACCGCGCCTCGGCCTCGACGAAGCCCTGCGGGTCGGCGAGGCCGTTGACGTTGCCGAGCACCGGGTCGCGCAGCAGCACGGTGTAGGGCTCGCCCTCGGGGCGGGAGATCGTCGCCGTCACCCGGCGGCCGTCGTCGCTCGTCTCCAGCGTCACCGCCTCGGCGCCGAACCGCTCCGCCAGGCGTGCCCGCGCCCACTCGTACGGTTGCAACCGGCCGTCGATCATCGCTCTCCCTCGGCAGGTGGGTGCCGCGACGGCGGGCGCCGCCGGGCTCGGCCAGTATAATCCGCTCGCTGCCGGCCGACCGATGCTCGACGTCACCCTCGTCCTCGGCCTCCTCGTCGTGGCGGTGGCGTTGTTCTCCTTCGAGGTCCTCTCGGTCGACCTCGTCACCCTGCTCCTCCTCCTGGCGCTGATCGTCGGCGGCATCCTCACCCCGGAGCAGGCGTTCGCCGGCTTCGCCAGCGAGCTGGTGCTCACCCTGATCGCCATCTTCGTGCTCTCCGGGGCGTTGCAGCAGACCGGCGCCGTCGCCGGCCTCGCCGCCTTCCTCGGCCGCCTCGCCGGCGCCCGTCCGAACCGGCTGCTCCTCTTGCTCCTCGCCGCCACCGGGGCGGTGTCGTCGGTGATCAACAACACCACCGCGACGGCGGTGTTCATGCCGCCGGGGATGGCGGCGGCGAAGCGGCTCAAGATCAGCCCGTCGCGCTTCCTGATGCCGATCGCCTTCGCCTCGATCCTGGGCGGCACCTGCACGCTGATCGGCACCTCGACGAACCTCGCCGTCTCCGGCTCGCTGGCCGCCGCCGGCGAGCCGCCGCTCGGGATGTTCGAGCTCGCCCCGGTGGGCCTCGTCGCGCTGCCGATCGGCCTCGCCTACCTGCTGCTCTTCGGCCGCCGCCTCCTCCCCGACCGCGCCGAGGCCAGCCTCGCCGACGCCTACGCCATCCGCCAGTACCTGTTCGAGGCGCGCATCCCCGAGGGCTCGGCGCTGGTCGGCCAGCGGCTCTACGACTCGGAGCTCGCCCGCCGCGGCTTCCGGGTGCTCGAGGTGAGCCGCGGCGGCGCCACCACGCTGCCCGGGCCGGAGACCCATCTCGAGGCCGGCGACCAGCTGCTCGTCCAGGGCCCGGCCGACGAGCTGGTCGCCGCCCTCGGCAGCTCGGCGATCGACGTGCAGCCCGACCGGCCGGCCGACGCGACGCTCGCCGGCGGCGACGTGCAGGTGACCGAGGCGCTGGTCTCGCCCTACTCCGACCTCGTCGACCGCACGCTCCAGGAGGCGCGCTTCCACCAGCGCTTCGGGGTCACCGTCCTCGGCCTCCACCGCGGCGGGGTGCCCTTCGCCGGCAAGCTGGCGCGGGTGCGGCTGCGGCTCGGCGACCTCCTGCTCGTCCAGGGAACGCGGGCGCGG
>DATABP010000381.1:0-2930 GCA_036259515.1 Thermoanaerobaculia bacterium
GCTGCTCCTGGCGGTCGCCCGCCGCGGCGCCGCCCGGGGCGAGCACGCCGACCACCTCGAGCCACACCTGGTTGACCTTGAGCCGCCGCCCCACCGCCGGCTCGAAGCCGAAGAGGTCGCGGCGCACCCGCTCGCCGATCACCGCCACCTGGGCGTGGGTGCGCTCGTCCATCGCGTCGAGGAAGCGGCCCTCGGCGACCTCCAGCCCGGAGAGCGCCGCCTGGACGTGCGAGACGCCGTAGACCTTCGCCTCGCTGCGGCCGTCGGCCGAGAAGACCGCGTACGGGTCGAGGGTGACGCGCGGCGCAGCGAGGTCGACGCCGGGCACCGCCTCGACGATCGCCGCGATGTCGCGCGGGGCGACGCCGGGCGACTTCTGGCGCACCTCCTGGAGGTCCTCGCGCTCGAGGTCGGCGGCGCGCACCAGCACGTTGCGCAGCCCGAGGCTCTCGATCATCGCCAGCGCCTGCCGCTCGGCGCCGGCGCCGATGGCGAGCATGGCGATCACCGCGCCGACCCCGAACACCATGCCGAGCATGGTCAGGGCCGAGCGCAGCTTGTGGCCGCGCAGGCTGTCGAGCGCGCTGCGCAGCGCCTCGGAGAAGGTCACGGCGCCGCCCCCGGGAGGGCCGGGGCGGACGGCGAGTCGCCCTCCTCGCCCTCCTCCTCGTCCTCGGCGGCGGCGAGCGGCCGCGTGGGGTCGACCAGCGCCACCACGTCGCCGGCTTCGAGCCCGGCGGTGACGACCACCCGCCCCATCGCCGTCGGCCCGAGCTCGACCGCCACCGGCTCGAAGCCGCCGGCCGCCGTGCGCCGGTACACGAGGTGCCCGCCGTCCTTGGCGATCACCGCCTGCCGCGGCACCGCCAGGGCGCTCTCGACGCCGCCGAGGTCGATCCACGCCCGCACCCGGGCGCCCGGCTTCATCACCTCGGGCACCGTCTCCTCGAGCTCCAGCGTCACCGCGAAGTACTGCACCGGCGAGCCGCGGAGGCGCGGCTTGGCGAGCGAATCGACCCGCTCGACGGTGGCGGCGAAGCGGCGCTCGGGATGGGCCTCGACGATCACCTCCGCCGGCTGCCCCACCGCCAGTCCCCCGGCGTCCGCCTCGAGCACGTAGACCGATGCCTTCATCGCCGAGAGGTCGGGGATCTCGGCCAGCGGCATGCCCATGAACACCGTGTCGCCCACCCGCACCGTCTCGCCGCGGCTCCGCGACAGGAGCAGGAGGCCGTCGTGCGGCGCGGTCAGCTCCAGCGCCTCCAGCCCCTGGCGGGCGCGGCCGATCGCGGCGTCGGCCTGGCGGCGGTCGATGGCGATCAGCGACAGCTCGGCGTCGGAGAGCCGCTCGCGGCGCTCGCGCGCCTCCTCGGCGTGCTCCATGCGCCGCTCGGCCAGCTCCTCGTCGATCTCCGACTCGATGATCTCGTGGCGCGAGAAGATGTCGTCGTCCTTCTTCTGGAAGTCGCGGGCGTTCTCGAGCTCGCGGCCGGCGAGGCGGGCGTCGTGGCCGAGGCGGACCAGCTCGTTCTCCCGCTCGACGACGGCGCGCTCGCGCTCGAGCTCGGCGGTGCGGAGCTGGTCCCGGGCGTCGATCAGGTTCTTCTCCATGTCGGTGGGGTCGAAGCGCACCACCACGTCGCCCGCGCGGACGTGGCTGCCGTCCTCGGCGAGCCAGGCGATGCGCATCGGCTGCATCACCGTCGGCGGCAGCGACACCGGCGTGGCGCGCACCGCCTCGAGCACGCCGTCGGCCGGCACCCGCCGGACGAATCGCGCCGGCTCGACGACCACCGTCGGCACCGCCGACTCGTCGCCCCAGCCGCCGAGCTGGCCGGCGAGCGGCGCGACCAGCGCGGCGGCGAGCACCAGCCCGCCGCCGGCGGCGAGCCAGCGCTTGCGGATCCGGCGCGGCACGAGCCTCACGCGCCCTCCTTGGGCGGCGGCGCCAGGCGCGCGCCGGCCTCCACCCCGGAGAGCGCCTCGACGAACCGCTCGTTGCTGCGCCCGGCCTCGATCGCCACCTCCTCGACGCCGAACAGGGTGCGGCGGTAGACCACCGGGCCGGCGGCGGTCGAGCGCACCGCCTCGGCGGGCACCAGCAGCACGTCCTCCGCCCGCTCGACCTCGACCTCGCCCTGGAAGCGCATGCCGGGACGCATCCGCTCGGTGTCGGTCGACTCCAGCGCGATGACCAGCTCGACCTCCTTGACCGGCGCCCCGCGCTGGCGGCGCTCCACCGACTTGCCGATCTCGCGCACCCGCCCGACGTACTCGACCTGCGGGTGGGCGTCGAGGCGCAGGGTGACCCGCTGGCCGACGGCGAGGCGGCCGGAGTCCGCCTCCTCCACCCGGCCCTCCGCCTCCATCGAGGAGAGGTCGGGGATCTGCAGCACCTTGCGCATCTGCCACACCTCGTCCCCGATCTTGACCTTGGTGCCCTGCCAGTCGCCCTCGTAGATCACGGTGCCGGCGCGCGGCGCGCGGACGGTCATCCGCTCGAGGTAGGTCTCGATCTCCTGGACGCGGACGGCGGCGCGGTCGCGCTTCTCGGCGAGCGCGGCGAGCTCGGCCTCGCCCGCGCGGCGCTCCAGCTCGAGCCGCTCCTCGAGCGAGGCGACCTCCTGGGCGGCGACCTGATGGTCGACCTTCGCCTCGAACAGCTCCTTCGCCGAGGCGAGCTCCTCGGGCACGTCGATCTTGAGCTCGGCGCGGCGCAGCGTGGCGCGCGACTCGGCGAGCCGCAGCTCCTGGTCGCGGAGCGTCTTCTGGAGCTCGATCCGGCGCTTGTCGAGCTCGGTCTGCGCCTGGTCGCGCTCGGCGACGGTGTCCATCAGTTGCTGCTCGAGCTGCGAGGTGTCGAAGCGCACCACCGGCATCCCGGCCTGGACCTCGGCGCCCTCGGGGGCGAGGAAGGAGATCTTGTAGCT
>DATABP010000382.1:0-2928 GCA_036259515.1 Thermoanaerobaculia bacterium
GCGGGTGAAGCCCGCGGCGTCGCGCGGATCGAAGGTGCGCGGGTCGATGGCGCGGCCGGGGAGCGACACGGCGGTGGCGCCGGCGAGGTCGCGCAGGAGCACCCGGCGGCCGGCGACCACCCGCTCGCGGAAGGCGCCGAGCATCAGGTGGGTGACGTGATAGGTGCCGTCGTCGCCGGCGCCGAGGAAGAGGAGCAGCTCCTCGCCGATCCCGAAGCGCGGCACTCCGTAGACCGTCATGCCGCTGCCGTCCGGGCGGGTGCCGCCGGGCAGGCGGACGAGCAGGTTCCGCCCGCTGACCTCGCCGGCGACCAGCTTCTCGACCTCGATCATGTAGTCGGTGGCGGGCCAGCCGCCGTCGGCCGGCGCCGGCGCCACCGAGAGCACCCGCGCCTCGACCACCGCCGAGGCGGCGGCGAGGAGGTCCGGGTCGGCCACCGGCAGGTAGGTCGTCGCGGCGGCGGGCGGGGCGGCGGCGACGGCGACGAGCGCCGCGAGGGCGGCGGCGGGAGCGGCGGCGAGCAGGCGGGCGAGGGGCCTCATGGAACCTCCGAGGTGCGTCCGGCGAGCGGCGGGGTACGATTTCATCATCTCGACAGTCGGCGCTGAGCTGGAACAACCGCGCCGGCGGCAGGTGGATTCCGCCGCCGCGGCGGGTGGCTCGGCACCTCAGTCCTTCGACTTGGCGGGGGTCGAGCCGGAGCCGCCGCCGGACGGCGGGGCGGGCGCCGCGGCGCTCTCCTTGGCGGCGCCGCCCTGCTCCTTGCCGCCCCCTTCCTTGCCGCCCTGGTCCTTGCCGCCCTTCGCCTCGGACGGCTTGCCGTCGTCCGCCGACTTGCCGTTGCCGCTGCCGGACTTGGCGTAGTCGGTGACGTACCAGCCGCTGCCCTTGAATTGGAAGGCGGGGGCGGAGATCAGCTTGCGCAGCTCGCCGCCGCACTGCTCGCATTCCGCGAGCGGCGGATCGCTGAGCCGCTGCATGGCCTCGATCCGGCGCCCGCAGCGCCGGCACTCGTATTCGTAGATCGGCATGATGGCTTCCCGTCTCGAACGTCCGGGCGGCCGCGAGGGCGACTCAGGAGGAGAAGCGATCGCCGGCGGTCCGCAGGCGGACCTTGACCGGCCCGTCGCGGGGCGGCTCGCCGGCCGTATTCTCCTCCACGGTGACCTTGCGAATCAATCGCAGCACCTGGTAGGCGTAGAGCACCTTGGCGTTGTCGGCGGCGGAGAACGGACCCTCGGTGCACACCTCGTAGAGCGTGCGGCCGCCGTCGACCAGGCCGAGGAGCGCGTGCTCGTCGGCGTCGAGGGCGAGGTCGATCAGCGACTCGACGTCCCACGACGGCTCGAACACCGTCTCCTTGCGCCCCAGCCTGGTGACCAGCGTCTTGGCGTTCGGCGCCCGCCGGATGCCCTGCAGGATGACGTGGCGCATCGGCAGGTCGATCTTCAGCCGGCCGCCGCCGTGCGGGAAGTCGCCGATCGAGAAGGTCACCGCGCCGTCGTCCCAGTAGAAGAGGCTCCAGACGATCGCCTCGACCTGCTGGCGGATGGCGGCGTTCACCGCGCGCGGATCGAGCAGCCCCTGCTCGACGAGGAGCCCGCCGAGGCGGATGTCGCGCTCGGTGCGCATCCGCATCAGGCGGTCGTACTGCTCCTGCGAGATGCGCCCCTCGCGGAGCAGGAAGTCGCCCAGGCTGTCCGACTGGTCGCTCGAGCTGGCGTGGACGATCCGGCCCTCCCGCAGGTGGACCTCCTTGACCACGCCGCCGCGCTCGGCCTGGATGACGCCGGGGACCTGGAAGCGGTCGATCGAGTAGAGGATCTCCGCCAGGCCGGCCTCCGCCAGGTCGCCACGGTACTGGAAGCTCCTCGCGCTCACGGTCGGCAGGTCACCCCTCGGACGGCGGACGCCGGCCGGGCGCGCGCCCCTCCCGCCGGCTCGGTTCTCCCTTCCCCCTGTTGCATCGCGACGTACACGCGAGTATATCAACGCGGTGATCTCCCTCGACGAAGCCTGGCGGCGCCTGGAGCCGCACCTCGACCCGCTGCCGGCGGCGCGCGTCCCCCGTCGCGAGGCGCTCGGCCGCGTGCTCGCCGCGCCGCTCGCCGCCGCCGCCGACCTGCCGCCGGCGGACGTCTCGGCTATGGACGGCTTCGCGGTCGCCGGCCCGCTGGCCGAAGGCGACGCCCGGCCGGTCGCCGGGGTGGTCGCCGCCGGCGATCCGCCCGGCCGCGCGCTGCCGGCCGGCGCCGCGCTGCGGGTGATGACCGGCGCCCCGGTGCCCGCCGGCGCCGACCGCGTGATCCCCTTCGAGCTCGCCGACGAGGCGGAGGGCACAGTGCGCTTCCGCGAGGTGCCGGCGGCGGGCTCCCACCTCCGCCGCCGCGGCGAGGTGACCCGCGCCGGCCAGCCGCTGCTCCCCGCCGGCACCCTCGTCGGGCCGGAGGCGCTGGCGCTCGCCGCCTCGCAGGGGGCGGTCGAGCTCGCCGTCCACCGCCCGCCGCGGGTGGCGGTGCTGACCACCGGCGACGAGGTGGTGCCGCCCGAGGCCGAGCCGCCACCGGGCGGCCTGCGCGACAGCCACACCGACTTCCTGCTCGCCGCCGGCCGCGGCCTCGGGCTCGCCTCGACCCCGCTCGGCATCGCCCCGGACGACCGCGAGGCGCTCGCCGAGCGGGTGGCGGCGGGGCTCGCCGGGCACGACGTGCTGGTGGTCGGCGGCGGTGTGTCGGCGGGGGACTTCGACTTCGTCGAGGAGGTGCTGGCGGCGGCGGGATGCGCGAAGCTGTTCGACGCGGTGGCGATCCAGCCGGGGAAGCCGCTGGTGGCCGCGGTGCGCGCGGGCGGCGCGGCGGCGGAGCGTCGGCTGGTCTTCGGGCTGCCGGGGAACCCGGCCTCGGTGATGGTCACCTGGCGGCTCGTCG
>DATABP010000383.1:0-1569 GCA_036259515.1 Thermoanaerobaculia bacterium
GGCGGCGCCGAGGCGCAGCCGGCGGCGGCGAGGACGGCGAGCGGCAGGGCGAGGCGGGCGACGGTCGGGCGGTGCGGCATCGGCTCTCCTCCAGTCGTTTCGCGAGCGCAAGGGTACCGCAGCGCGCGCGGCGAAGTGCCGCCGGATTCTGCCCGGCTACGGGAACAGCTCGCCGACGCGAACGGCGAAGCCCGGCAGGAGGTCGCCGCCGTCGAGCTTGTCGTCGGCGCCGAGGATGCGCGAGACCTGGCGCGACTCGACGACGCGGACGGTGCGGCGGCGCGGATAGGCCACCCACACCTGCCGCGTGCCGGCGTCGAGGTAGTCCAGCACCTTGGCCTCGATCGCCTCGCCGGCGTCGGTCGGCGAGACGACCTCGACCGCCAGGTCGGGCGCTCCCTCGAAGAAGCCTTCCGGCCGCTCCTGCGCCGCGGTGCGCTCGGCGGTGACGAAGGCGACGTCGGGCGCCCGGACGGTGTCGGGATCACGGGCGAGCACGAAGCCCACCCCCCAAACGACGGAGCCCAGCGTCGCCTCGGTCGCGTGCCGGTCGAGAGCGCGGGCGATGGCTGTGGCGACGAGTCCGTGGTCGAACCCTGCGGGCGGCGAGCGCTCCAGGTCACCCCGCACGAGCTCGATCCGCCCGTCCTCCGACGGCCAGGATTCGAGCTGGGAGACGGTGACCGGAGAGGGTGCAGGAATCATCTCGAAGTGCTGCCGAGAACACTGGCAATCTATCATCCGCAGCCAGAGCGAAGGACCCTCCATGACCCGCCGCCGACTCGCCGCCGCCTGCCTTTCCCTCCTGCCGGTCTTCTCGGCCGGCGCCGCGGCCGCGGCCGAGCCTCCGCCCGACGACCACCGCCGCCTCGCCGCCGGGGAGACCGTCCTCCGCATGGATCCGCCGCCGGCGGTGGCGGGCCGGGCGGCGCGGGAGATCGCGGTGCCCGCAGACCGCGTCGCCCGCGCGGTGGGCGACTGGCGGCACTACGCGGAGTTCTTCCCCTTCGTCGAGCGCTCCGCCGCGGCGGTCGAGGACGGCGCCGTGGTCGTCCGCCAGACGATCGCGCCGGCGCGCCTCCTCCCCCGCCGCCGGCTGGCCGCCCGCGTCGAGGCGCGGCACGAGAGCGGCGTCGCCGGCCGGCGGGTCTGGCGCTTCCGCTGGCACGACCTCGCCGGCCGCCCCGGCGACGGGGGCGAGTGGATCGTCCGCGAGCTCTCCCCCGGGCGCACGCGGGTCGAGCTGCGCCTCTCCGGCCGTCTCGGGCTGCCCGCCGCGCTCGAGCGCCGCGCCCTCGAACGCACCCTCGGCTGGGCGCTCGACGGGCTCGCCCAGCAGGTCCACCGCTGCCGCTACGACCTGCCGCGCCACCCGACGTGCCGCGAGGCGCCGCCCTTCGCCGCGCCGGCCGCCGGCGGGGCCGCCGCCCCATGACCCCGGGCCCCGGCGACGACGGCGCCGCTGACCAGCTCGGCCTCTTCGCGCCGGAGGAGATGGCCGAGGCGGCCGGCGATCCCGAGGTCGCGCCCGCCGTGCACCCGCCGGAGCTCGCCGCGCTCGCCGCCCGG
>DATABP010000384.1:0-2547 GCA_036259515.1 Thermoanaerobaculia bacterium
CGCCAGGTGGAGCGCCGCCGCGGCGGCGAGGCCGAGCCGCGCGAGCGGCGCCGGGTTGGCGCCCTCCCGCTCGGCGAGCACGCGGTCGACCGGGGCGATCATCGGCGCGGGCGGACGGCGCGGACGGGGTCGCGGCGGCGGCGCCGCGGCCTCATCCTCCCGCCGCCCCCTCCTCCGGCAGCTCGGTGACCATCCCCACCCCGGTGACGCCGCCCTGCCGCAGCACGTCGAGCACCGCGACGACCTGGCCGTAGGGCACCGTCTGGTCGGCCTTGAGGTACACCCGCTCGTCGCCGCGGCCGGCGATCATCGGCAGCAGGCGCTCGACCAGCACCGTCGGGTGGATCGGCTCGTCCTGGAGGTACACGATCCCCTCGCGGTCGATCGACACCACCAGCGGGTCCTCGAGATCGCTCGGCAGGCTCTCCGCCGCCGCCTCCGGCAGCTCGACGGGGATCCCCTGGTGGAGGAGCGGCGCGGTGACCATGAAGATGATCAGCAGCACCAGCATCACGTCGACCAGCGGCGTGACGTTGATGTCCGAGAGGACCGGGTCGTCGCTGTCGCCGATGCGGAAGGCCATGTCGCGGGCTCGGACGGGTCGCTCAGGTGAAGTTGCGCTCCGCCAGGCTGAGGAACTCGAGCGAGAAGTCCTCCATGCGCACGCGCAGGCGGCGCAGGCGGGCGGCGAAGTAGTTGTAGGCGACGAGCGCCGGGATGGCGGCGGCGAGGCCGGCGGCGGTGTTGACCAGCGCCTCGGCGATGCCCGGCGCCACCACCGCCAGCGAGGTCGAGCCGGTGAGCCCGATGTCGCCGAAGGCGACCATGATCCCCCACACCGTGCCGAACAGGCCGATGAACGGCGCCGCCGCGGCGGTGGTGGCGAGGAACGAGGTCCAGCGGGTCAGCCCGGAGAGCTCGACGTGGATGGCGCGCTGGAGGGTGCGCTCGAGCGAGGTCAGCGAGCGCAGCCGGTAGGCGCCGCCGTCCGGCGAAACCCCGGCGGCCTTCATCTGGGCGTCGATCTCGGCGTAGCCGGCCTGGAAGATGCCGACCATCGGCGAGGCGTGGAGCCGCGTCGCCACCGCCGACACCTCGCTGAACCGCTTCGACTTGTGGAAGGTGTCGAGGAAGCGGCGGCTGTGCCGGTCGGCGCGGCGGAGCTGCACCGCCTTGGCGACGACGATCGCCCACGAGGCGAGCGAGAAGAAGACGAGGACGGCGAACACCGCCTTCGCCATCGGCCCCGAATTCCAGAAGGTCTCGAAGATCGACGGCCCCTCGGGCGTCGGCAGCCCCTGGGCGAAGAGGGCGGCCGGGAGCGAGGCGAGGAAGGTCATCGGGCGGCGTCGGGGCTTCGGGGGCTTCTGGGCTTTGGGGGCGATGCGGGTCGGGTCCGGCGCGGCGCCGGCAGGGCGTCGCCGCGGGCGGCGGAAAACTAGCACGGCGGCGGCGGGCCGCTGCCAGGGGTTCTACGGACCGGCGCCGGCCCGCGTCGCCCCCGCCTCGTCCGCCGCCTCCTCCTTCGCCGCCGCCACCGAGCCCGGCTCCGCCCCCACCTCCGCCGCCACCGCCTCGGCCTCCGCCGCAGTCGGCGGCTCGCAGCCGACCTCGGGGCCGCCCGCCGCCTCGTCGTCGCCGGCCGCCGGCGGGAGCTGCACCTCGTGGCGGGCGAGGAAGCCGTCGCGCGCCCGGCGCACGATCTCCACCGCCTCGTCCACGTCGTCCACCCAGTGGACCAGCTCCACGTCGCGCGGCGAGGCGAGGCCGCGGGCGACGATCTCGCCGGCCACCCAGTCGCGCAGCCCCTTCCACATCGGCCCGACGAAGACAAGCGGCCGCTCGCCGATCACCCGTACCTGGAGGAGCTGCCACACCATCATCGCCTCGAGCGTGGTGCCGATGCCGCCGTCGACCACCACGTAGGCGTGCGACAGCCGGATGAACTGATGGAGGCGCGAGAAGAAGCTCTTGTGGTGCGCCACCTCGTCGAGGAACGGGTTCGGCTGCTCCTCGAGCGGCAGCAGGATGGCGAGCCCGAACGAGCGCGTGCGGTAGCGGTAGGCGCCGCTCCGGGCGCCTTCGTTGGCGGCCATCATCAGCCCCGGCCCGCCGCCGGTGACGATGTCGCAGCCCATGTACGACAGCCGCCGCGCCAGCGCGCAGACGCGCCGGTAGTTGTCGTCCTCGGGCAGGATGCGGCTCGACCCGAAGATCGCCACCCGGAAGTAGCGCCGCTCGATCGGCGCCCGGCGGTCGAGCCAGGAGATCGCCCGGTAGAGCGCGTTGATCGCGTAGTCGAAGCCGCGCAGGAGCTTGCGCCGCCCGCGCCGCCGCAGCCGCGCCAGCCGGCTCTCGCGCGCCGGCTCCGGCGGGTCGGGGAGGTTGCGGGGGCGGCGTGGGGTCATCGGTCGGGCGGGGCGTGCAAGTCGATTGCCGAAGGAGCGTATCGGAGAGGGCGCGCGGCGTGCCGCGGAACGCTGTAGTCTCGCCCGCCCGGCAGGACCCACGAAGTCCCCACCAGGAGTACGACATGCTGCGCAGAAC
>DATABP010000385.1:0-1727 GCA_036259515.1 Thermoanaerobaculia bacterium
CGAAGGCGTCCCACGCGCTCGCCGCCGGCGAGACCGTCGAGTGCGAGGTGCCGGCCGCGGCGCCGGACGACCGCGTCGAGCCGGAGGAGGGCGAGCTCGCCGTCCTCCACGCCGACGCCGACCTCCTCGTCGTCGACAAGCCGGCCGGCCTCACCGTCCACCCCGGCGCCGGCCGCGCCACCGGCACCCTGGTCCACCGCCTCCTCCACCGCTACCCGGAGCTCGCCGGCGTCGGCGGCCCCGGCCGTCCGGGCATCGTCCACCGCCTTGACAGGGACACGAGCGGCGTCCTCGTCGTCGCCCGCACCGACGCCGCCCACCGCGCGCTCGCCCGCGCCTTCGCCGGCCGCCGGGTCGACAAGCGCTACCTCGGGATCGTCCACGGCGTGCCGGCGCCGGCGGGCGAGATCGACGCCCCGATCGGCCGCCACCCCGAGCGGCGCAAGGAGATGACCGTCCGCCCCGACGGCCGCCCGGCGCGCACCCGCTGGCGCGTCCTCGCCGCCGCCGGCGGCGCGGCGCTCCTCGAGCTGTCGATCGAGACCGGCCGCACCCACCAGATCCGCGTCCACCTCAAGCACCAGCGCCACCCGCTGGTCGGCGACCCGGTCTACGGCGAGCCGCGCTGGAAGGGCCTCCGCGGCGGCGCCGCCCGCAACGCCCTGCGCGACTTCCCCCGCCCCGCCCTCCACGCCTGGCGGCTGGCGTTCCCCCACCCGGCCACCGGCGAGGAGGTGGCGTTCACCGCTCCGGTGCCGGAGGACCTGCGCGAGCTGTGGCGGACGGTGGGCGGAGCCTGGCCCGCCGCCGTCACTCCCGCCGCCGCGCCTTGAGCGAATCGAGGTAGGCGCGGATCCGCCCCCGCGTCTCCGGGCTGTTCCAGTCGCGGAAGGTGTCCGCCACGTCGTCCTCGGCGGAGCCCAGGCCGGCCTCGCGGAGCTGGCGCTTGGTGGTGGCGATCGTCTCGCTGGGGGTGGGCGCCATCTCGGCGGCGATCTCGAAGGCGCGGGGGAGGAGGCGCTCGGGCGGCAGGAGCTCGTCGACCATGCCGTGCTCGGCGGCCTCGACCACCGGGACGCGGCGGGCGCGGAGCGCGAGGCCCGCGGCGAGCGGGGGCGGGGTGGCGAGGCGGAAGGCCTCGAGCGCCGAGCGCGGGAAGCGGACGCCGACCGCGAGCTCGGTGACGCCGACCGTGAAGTCGCCCTCGGCGGCCAGCCGCACGTCCGAGGCGCAGGCGAGCACCCAGCCGCCGGCCAGCGCGTGGCCGTTGATCGCCGCCACCACCGGGCGCGGGAAGAGGAGCAGGCGGCGGAACAGGCGGTCGAGATCGGCGAGGTAGTCGGCCAGGTAGTCGGCGCCCTCGGCGTCGACGCGCACCAGGTCGACGCCGGCGGAGAACACGCTGCCCGAGCCGGTGAGCACCACCGCGCCCGCCTCCTCCGCCTCGTCGAGCGCGGAGAGGAGGGCGCGCACCAGCTCGAGGTCGAGGGCGTGGACCCGGCCGTGGGCCAGGCGCAGGAGGACGAGGTTCTCGTGGCGCTCGAGGTCGATCATCGCGGCTCCTTCCGGTCGCGCGGATCATAGCGGCGGCACCCGCAGGCGGCCGCTTGGCACGTGACGTGCTGGGCGCGAGCATCGACTCACGTCATGAGCCACCACCCTCGACCGCCGCTGCCGAGATCGCGCGCTCTCGCGCTCGCGTGCCTCGCCGTCGCCGCTCTCGCCAG
>DATABP010000386.1:0-6205 GCA_036259515.1 Thermoanaerobaculia bacterium
GGCGGCGCCCTGCGCCGCCGCCGGCAGGTGGACGCGGAAGGTCGACCCGTGGCCCGGCTCGCTGTAGAGGCGGACGCTGCCGCCGGCCTGGGCGACGATGCCGTGGACGATCGACAGTCCCAGCCCGGTCCCCTTGCCCTCCTCCTTGGTGGTGAAGAAGGGCTCGAAGATGCGCTCGCGGGTCTCCGCGTCGATGCCGGTGCCGGTGTCGGTCACCATCACCACCGCGTAGCGGCCCGGCGACAGCCCGCGCATCCGGCCGCCCTCCTCGTCGACCTCGATCTCCTGCGTCTCGACGATCAGCCGGCCGCCGTCGGGCATCGCGTCGCGGGCGTTGACCGCGAGGTTCATCAGCACCTGCTCGATCTGGCCGGGATCGGCGACCACCGGCGCCGTCGTGCGCAGGTGGGTGCTGACCACGACCTGGTCGCCGACCAGCCGGCGCAGCATCGGCAGGAAGTCGTCGATCAGCGGCCCGAGGTCGATGGGCCGCGGCTTCGCCATGCTGTGGCGGCTCAGCGTCAGGAGCTGGCGGGTGATCGCCTCGGCGCGCTCGGAGGCGCGGCGGATCTCCTGGGCGTCGCCGCGCCGCGGGTCCTCCGGCTCGAGGTCCTCCTCGAGCAGCGCGGCGTAGCCCTGGATGGCGGTCAGGATGTTGTTCATGTCGTGCGCCACGCCGCCGGCGAGCCGCGCCACCGCCTCCATCTTCTGGGTGTGGCGGAGCTGGCTCTCCGTCTTGGTCAGGCTCAGCTTCGCCTGCTCGCGCTCGGTCACGTCCTGCGCCAACACCAGGCGCACCGGCTTGCCGTCGAGCTCGAAGTCGTGGGCGGTGACCTCGACGGTGATCTCGCCGCCGTCCTTCTTGCGGTGGCGCCAGAGGCGCGGCGCGGCGAGGCCCTTCGCCCTGCGCACGTCGTCGGCGAGCGCCGGCAGCTCGTCGGCCGGCCGCAGGTCGGCGATCGACAGGGCGAGGAACTCCTCGCGGCGGTAGCCGTAGTGGCGCACGGCCGCCTCGTTGACGGCGACGATCCGCAGCGACTCGCGGTCGTACATCCACATCGGCAGCGGGCTGTTGTCGAACATCGAGCGGTACTGCGACTCGCCGCTGGCCAGCAGCTCCTCGCGGGTGCCGAGGTAGGCCTCGACGACGGTGCGGCGGATGGTGTCGAGCAGGAAGTTGACGCCGCGGTTGACCTGGCGGGCCGCCAGCCGATTGATGCCGGGCGTCTCCTCGGGGAAGCGCTCGGCCTCGCCGCGCAGGGCGTTGCGGAACGCGCCGATCAGCTCGAGCCAGGCCGAGTAGCCGATGCCGTGCCGCGCGAAGGCGGCGCCGCGGCCGCGCAGGTAGGCGAGGTAGGGCTCCCAGCGGTCGCCGACCACCGCCTGGCGGAGGAGGTCGAGGACGTGCCGCTGCTGCGCGGCGAAGGTCGAGGCGTCGCCGTAGATCGGCCGCCACTCGGGCCGCTCGAGCACCGCGCCGTAGACGCGGTCCAGGATCCCCGGCATCCGCCGCTCGTAGAAGCGCCAGAGCGCCTGGAGGTCCTGCTTCCGCGCCGCCTCCGGAAGGGACCCGCCGGGCGTGGCGGCGGTGTCGTGCTCGAGGTCCGGAACGATGGGGTCGATCGGTAGCATCGTGCCGACAGAGCATACCAGCAAATACGTCAATCGACACCTCTGCACTTCACGGAGTCGTCGGTCGAGGGGGCCTCAGTTCTCGGCGGCGAGGAGCTCGCGGAGCTGCGCGTCGAGGTCCGGCAGCGGCAGCGGCTTGGCGAGGAGCGAGGAGACGCCGAGGCGCTCGGCCTCGGCCTCGACGCCGCGGGCGCCGTAGGCGGTCAGCAGGACGACCCGGGTCGCCGGCCAGCGGCGCCGGATCTCGCCCACCACCTCCAGCCCCGAGCAATCGTCGTCGTCCGCCGAGAGGCGGAGGTCCACCACCGCCGCCGCGAACGGGCCGCAGGCGAGCAGCTCGACGGCGCGTCGTGCCGTGGTCGCGGTGGCCACCCGCCAGCCGGTCGCGGTGAGGTAGTCCTCGAGCGCGAAGAGGATCGTCTCCTCGTCGTCGACGACGAGCACCGCCGGCCGGCAGGACGCCGGGTCGACGCCGGCGCTGCCGTGGTCGGGTTCGCTGCGCTCGCTCTCGTTCACCTCTTGAGCCCCTCGAGATCGATCCCGAACACCTTCACCTTGGCGTAGAGCGTGCTGCGCGGGACGCCCAGCCGGCGAGCGGCGGCGACCACCCGGCCACGCTCCTCGCCGAGGACGCGCAGGATCTCCTGCCGCTCCATCTCGTCGAGTGTCTGGGGGGATTCTGTCACGGCCGCGGTGAGCTGGTCGAAGCGCAGCTCGGCCGGGCCGATCTCACCCTCGCGGACCGCCAGCACCGCCCGCTCGAGCACGTTGCGCAGCTCGCGGACGTTGCCGGGCCAGGAGTGGCGTTGGAGCGCCTCGACGGCCTCCTCGGAGAGCGACAGCGGGCCCCGCTTGAGGTCGCCGGCCAGCCGCCGCAGGAGGTCGGCGGCGAGGACCGCGACGTCCTCCGGCCGCTCGCGGAGAGGGGGGACCACGAGCGGGATGGTGCTGATGCGGTAGTAGAGGTCGGCGCGGAAGGCGCCGTCGCGGCACAGGCGGGCGAGGTCGCGGTGGGTGGCGGCGAAGAGCTGCACGTCGACGCGGCGGTCGCGCACCTCGCCCAGGCGGCGGAAGGTCTTCTCCTCGATCGCCTTGAGCAGCTTGGCCTGGATCATCAGGTCGGCGTCGCCGATCTCGTCGAGGAAGAGGACGCCGCGGTGGGCGATCTCGAAGAGGCCCTTCTTGTCGGCCAGCGCGGTGGTGAAGGCGCCGCGCACGTGGCCGAAGAGCTCGCTCTCCAGGAGCTCGCGCGAGAGGCCGGCGCAGTTGAGGTCGACGAACGGCTCGTCCTTGCGCAAGCCGTTGGTGTGCAGCCAGCGGGCGAGCACGCCCTTGCCGCTCCCGGTCTCCCCCTGGATGAGCACCGGGCTCTCCGACTCGAGCGCCAGCCGCGCCTCCTCGCGCAGCCGGGCGATGGCGCCGCTCGTGCCGAGGAACGGATCGAGGAGGCCGACGCCGGCGCGGCGCTCGCTCGCCTGGTCGCGCTGGCGCAGGCGCTGGGTCTCGAGCGAGCGCTCGAGCATGCGGCCCAGCGCCGCCAGCTCCACGGGCTTGGTCAGGAAGTTCTCGGCGCCGGCCTTGACCGCGGCGACCGCCGTCTCGATCGAGCCGTGGCCGGTCAGCACCAGGACGACGACGTCGGGGTCGATCGCCTTGAGCTGGGCCAGCGCCTCGACCGCGTTGCCGTCGGGCAGCCGCTGGTCGAGGATCATCGCGTCCGGCCGCTGGGCGACGAGCGCGTCGCGCGCCTCGGCGAGGCTCGTCGCCTCGGCGACGGAGTAGCCGAGGTGGGCGAGATAGTCGCCGACCCCGAAGCGGATCGCCGCGTCGTCGTCGACGACCAGGACCTTGTGTCGGCTCATCCTCCTCCGGCGGGGGACACCGGCGCGGCGGTGAGCGGGAAGCGGAGCGAGACGACGGCGCCGCCGTCCGGCGCGTTCGCCGCCTCCACCTCGCCGCCGAGCCCTTCGACGATCCGGCGGACGATCGGCCGCCCGAGGCCGGTGCCGCCCTCGCGCCGGGAGAAGAAGGGCTCGAAGAGGCGCGGCAGGTCGGCGTCGCGGAAGCCGGGGCCGTGGTCGCGCAGGGTCAGCTTCGCCCACGTGCGGCCGGCGCGCGCCACCGACTCGAGCCGCACCTCGAGCGGGGTCCCCGGCGGCGCGTGGTGGGCGGCGTTCTCGATCAGGTTGATCAGCGCCTGGCAGACCCGGCGGCGGTCGAGGAGGACCGGCTGCGTCGCGTCGCGACGACACTCGATCGTCACCTGCGCCGCCTCGAGCCGCGGCACGCAGGCGGCGATCGCGTCGTCGACCACGTCGCCGAGCGCCACCGGCTCGGGCTCCGGCGTCACCGGCCGGCCGAAGTCGAGGAGGTCGGCCATCAGCTTCTCCACCCGGCCGAGCTCGTGGCGCAGGTGCGCGAGGTGGGTGCCCAGCTCGCCGCGGTCGGCGAGGCGCAGCTCGAGCGCGTCGACCACCGAGGAGATGCCGAACAGCGGGTTGCGCACCTCGTGGGCGACGCCGGCGACGAGGGCGCCCATCGCCGCCATCGTCTGGCTGCGGCGCAGCGACTCCTGGAGCCGGACCAGGCGGGTCAGCTCGCGCACGGTGAGGATGACCGGCCGCGCCTCGGAGAGGTCGGGGGTGCCCGGGCTGGCCGCCAGCGTCCAGGTGCGGCCGCTCGCCGGGTCGCGCACCTCGGCCTCGACCGGGCGCCGTTCGGCGCGCGCGCGGTCGACCAGGACCGCCGCCTCCTGCCACAGCGGACCCTCGCCGAAATCGGCCAGCCGCCGGCCGATCAGCTCGGCGAAGTCGCGGCCGGCGAGCGCCCGCGCGGCGCGGTTGAGCCGCTCCGCGCGGTTGCCGGCCCCGAAGATGAAGATCGGCGCGTCGATGGCGTCGAAGGTCGCCCGCCACTCCGAGGCGGCGGTGCCGAGGAGGTCGCGGAGCCGCTCCTGCTCCTCGTCGGCCCGGCGGCGCTCGGTGACGTCGTCGACCAGGAGCAGCGCCTGCCGCCGCCCGGCCCACGTCCCGGCGGGGGTGAAGGTCAGGCTGAGCGCGCGACCGTCGCCCACCCGCGCCTCGCGGCTGGCGCGCCGCCGCCTGCCCGCGACGACGGCGCCGACCTCGAAGTCGAGCTCGGCCGGCGTGAGGTCGGAGTCGGAGAAGAGCTCGGCGAGCGTGCGGCCGGCGAGCGCCGCCCGCGGCAGCGCCAGCGTGTCGGCGAAGGTGTCGTTGCCGGCCGTCACCGTCCCCCCGGCGTCGACCAGGGCGAAGGCGAGCCCGGCGCCGGCGAGCACCGCGGGCACCTCCGGCGAGGGCGAGCCGGTCGGCGGCGCGCCCTGGTCGCGGGCAAGCTCTCGCGGATCTCTCATCGGAAGGTTCGCTGACGGGGGTTCGTACGCCCGGGCGGGGCGCGTGGCGCCTCCTTCGATCGTATCCGAAGTGCGAAAACCCGGCAGGCTGGCCACCGCCTCTTCGATCGTCCGCCACAGGGATCCGCCGCTCATGCCGCCACCCGGGTCAGCGCGAGCGCCAGGAGCTCCGCCTCGCTCAGCGGAGGCGAGAAGTGGAAGCCCTGCGCCAGCGAGCAGCCGAGCTGGCGCAGGCGCGCCGCCTGGGCCCGCGTCTCGACGCCCTGGGCGACGACGATCGAGCCGAAGGCCTCGGCGAGCACCAGCACCGAGCCGACGAGCCTCGCGTCGACGCCGCCGGTGGTCAGCCCGCGCACGAAGCCGGGATCGATCTTGATCAGCTCCGGGGCCAGCTCGCGCAGCGCGGCGACCGACGAGCGGCCGGCGGCGAGCTCGTCGACCGCCAGCCGGATGCCGAGCTCCTGCAGGGCCGCCATCCCCGGGCGACGGGCGGGCCAAGGGTCGCTGAGCTCGAGCACCAGCGCCTCGCGCCGGCAGCCGCTCCGGGCCAGCACGGTGGCGATCCGCTGGCAGAGGAGGGCGTCGTCGAGGTGGGTGCTCGACAGGCGGACGGCGAGCCAGAAGCCGTCGTCGACCGCCCCCGTGCGCTGCCAGAACGCCCGCCGTCGACAGACCTGCTCGAACAGCCAGTCGCCGAGCGGCAGGATCAGGCCCGTCCGCTCGGCCAGCGGCAGGAGCTCGTCGCTCCGCAGCAGCCCGCGGCGCGGATGCCGCCAGCGCACCAGCGCCTCGGCGCCCACCGGCCGGCCGTCGTCGAGGCCGACCACCGGCTCGAACGCCAGCTCCAGCTCGTGACGGCCGATCGCCCGGCGCAGCCCGGACGCCAGCTCGTGGTCCGCGGCGGAGAAGGTGGCGTCGAGCCAGTCCCCGGCCGCGTCGGATCTTCGGTCCTGCGTTTCGTCGCTCGTCATCTGCGCTCCTTCGAGGTCCCCGTTTTCCGGCGGTCGAGGAGCGGAGTTGCAACTGATGTTCCACCAGTCAAGAGATTGAAACGTCACGAGACGAGCGGCCCCGGGTTCCCTGTTCCGGACGGCTTCGTCCAGATTCGGGACGGAGGCCGGCGTTCCGCTCGGACGCCCCGCCGCCGCGCGGGAGCTGGACGCCGCGTCCGGAAACGAGACGCCGGCGCCGTCTCGTTTC
>DATABP010000387.1:0-12273 GCA_036259515.1 Thermoanaerobaculia bacterium
CCTCGGGCGGCGCCGCCGACCAGTCGTAGAGCGCGCCGGCGAGCGGGCGGGCGAGGAAGTAGGGGACGGTGGGCGGCGCGCCGGCCGGCACCTCGGCGCGGAAGCGGCGGACGTGGAAGCCGCGCTCGGGCGCCGGCGCCGGCTGGAAGCGGCCCTCCGTCTCCTCCGGCGCCGGCAGCTCGGAGACGGCGAGCGCCGGCCCTCGCGGCGACACCAGCTCGACGCCGAGGAGGTCGACCGCCGGCCGGCCGCCGGGCGGCGGCAGCGCCGCCACCGCCTCGACCTCCCAGCCGTCGCCGGGCGCGGCGCCCGCGCGATCGGCCACCGCCTCGACCGCCACCCCGGCGGCGGCGGCGAGCCCCAGCTCGGCGAGCGCGATCCGCTCGTCGAGGAGGGCGCGGACGTGGACCGCGGCCGCCGTGTCGCCGGCCGCCGTGTCGTCCGCCGTGTCGTCCACCGCCTCCGCCGCCGCCCGCGCCTCGCGCAGCAGGGCGACGATCTCGACCAGAGCCGGCACCGCCTCGTCGAGCGCCGCCGCCGAGAGCTCCTGCCGGGTGCCGATCGCCAGCGCCTCGGCGAGCTCCAGCCGCTCCGCCGCCTGGCGCCGGGCGGCGCCCTCGGGCAGCAGATCGGCGATCGCCGCCAGCCGGGTGTCGACGCCGGCGAAGAGGTCGCCGCCGGCGTCGGTCGCCGCCGCCCCGGCCACCGGGCCGAGCCGCGCCTCCTGCGGCCCGAGCGGTTGCAGCATCCCCATGTCCTGCGAGCGGTGGCGGCTGCGCGACGCCATCGCCACCTGGAACGGGCTCCTGCCGGTCAGCGGGTCGGGGTCGCCGGCGGCCAGGCGCACCGTCGTCTCCTCGGCGCCGCGCCACCAGGTGTTGCGGTAGAGCGCCTCCGGCCGCCACGGCGGCAGGCCCTGGGCGGTCAGCTCGGGGAAGGCCGCGGGATCGCCGGCGGCGTGGAACGCGGCCTCGGCGGTGATCCCCGCCGCCTGGTGCTGGCCGTGGCCGGCGCGCTCGTCGGGCGGGAAGACGGAGACGATCACCTGCGGCCGGAAGCGGCGGATCACCCGCACCGCGTCCTCGAGCAGCACCTCGCGCGGCCAGAGCCCCAGCGTCTCGTCGATCGACCGCGTGTAGCCGAAGTCGTAGGCGCGGGTGAAGAACTGCCGGGCGCCGTCGACCTGGCGGGCGGCGAGGAGCTCGCGGCTGCGCAGGAGGCCGAGCGCCGGGCCGAGCTCGGGGCCGATCAGGTTCTGCCCGCCCTCGCCGCGCGACAGCGACAGGTACGCCGACTCGCCGCCCGGCAGCCGCGCCACCAGCGACAGGAGCGTGGTGTCCTCGTCGTCGGGATGGGCGCCGATCACCAGCACCCGGCGGTGACCGGAGAGCTTGCCGAGCACGCGGTCGACGCGCTCGTAGCCGCCGGCCGAGGGCGGCTCGAGCGGCTGCTGGAAGGCGTCGAGCGGCCCGGTCGCGCCGGCCGCGACGGCGAGCGCCAGGCCGGCCAGCGCGGCGGCGACGGAAGCGAGGACGGCGCGCGCCGGGCGCGCTGCGGACGACGTGGGCATCGTGGGGGTCTCCGGGGCGGTTCGCGGCCGCGGCAGCATACCAGCGAGGGATCGCGTGGGCCGTGCCGCCCCGCGGGCAGAATCTTGCACGCCGGGGTGGCGTTGGAGGAGGATGGCGGGCGCCGCGGCGCGGCGCGCCGTCGCCCTCCCCTCCCGACGTCGACCCCGAGAGCACCATGTCCGAGACCCGTCCGATCGCCGCCGAACCCGAGCCCGCCACCGCGCCCGTGGCCACCGTCGAGGCGCCGCCGCGCGAGGGGGTGCTCGACGCCTTCCGCCGCTGGGGCTATCTCGAGACGCGGCTCGATCCGCTCGGCCGCGACGAGCCGCGCCGGCACCCCGAGCTGGCGCTCGACCCGGCGCTGCCCGGGGTCGAGGAGGGCCGCCGCTGGTACTGCGGCACGCTCGGCGTCGAGTTCATGCACATCCCCGATCCCGAGCGCCGCCGCTGGGTGGCCGAGGCGATGGAGCGGGAGGCCGAGCCGGAGGACGCCGGGCGCGTCTTCGAGCAGGTGCTCCGCGCCGAGACCTTCGAGCAGGTGCTCCAGAGCCGCTACCTGGGCACCAAGCGCTTCTCGATCGAGGGGGTGGCGGCGGTGGTGCCGCTGCTCCACGAGATGCTCGACGCCTGCGGCGAGCGCGGCGCGCGCCAGGTGGTGATGGGGATGAGCCACCGCGGCCGGCTCAACGTGATGGCGCACGTCGTCGGCACCCCGGTCGAGGCGCTGGTGGCCGGCTTCGAGGACGTCGATCCGCGGAGCGTGCTGGGCGGCGGCGACGTCAAGTACCACCAGGGCGCCACCGGCCGCTTCCCCACCCGGGGCGGCGGGGAGATCCAGGTCCACCTCGCCTCGAACCCCAGCCACCTCGAGGCGGTCGATCCCGTGGTGCTCGGCCGCGTGCGCGCCAAGCAGCAGCGGCTGCGGCTGGCCGGCGCGCCGGCGGAGGAGCGGGTGGTGCCCATCCTCCTCCACGGCGACGCCGCCTTCGCCGGCCAGGGCATCCTCGCCGAGACCCTCAACCTCGCCTCGCTCGACGGCTTTTCCGTCGGCGGCACGCTCCACGTGGTGGTCAACAACCGGATCGGCTTCACCACCGAGCCGCACGCGCTCCACTCCGGCGCCTTCGCCACCGACGTCGCCCGCCGGCTGCCGATCCCCATCTTCCACCTCAACGGGGAGGACCTCCGCGCGGTGGTGCGGGTGGCGCGGCTGGCGGTCGAGTACCGCCACCGCTTCGGCGACGACGTGGTGATCGACCTCGTCGGCTTCCGCCGCCACGGCCACTCCGAGGTCGACGACCCCACGGTCACCCAGCCGCTCCTCTACAAGGCGATCGACGCCCACCCGCCGCTCGCCGACCTCTACGGCGAGCGGGTGGGGCTCGTGCCGGAGGAGGTCGAGCAGCGCCGGCAGGCGATCCGCGACGAGATCGACGCCGCCCAGAAGGCCGCCGCCTCGATGGAGAAGAAGCCGCGGCTGGCGCAGCTCCCCTCCTACTGGGACCCGTTCCACGGCGGGCCGCACGAGACCCGGGACGAGGTCGACACCGGTGTGCCGGCCGACGAGCTGGGGCGCGTCGCCGCGCTCCTCACCCGCGCGCCGGAGGGCTTCCACGTCCACCCGAAGATCCAGAAGCTGCTCGAGCAGCGGGCCGAGATGGGACGCGGCGAGCGGCCGGTCGACTACGGCTTCGCCGAGGCGCTCGCCTTCGGCACCCTGCTCTCGGCCGGCGTGCCGGTGCGCCTCTCCGGCCAGGACACCCGCCGCGGCACCTTCAGCCACCGGCACGCGGCGCTGATCGACGTCGAGGACGAGCGCGAGCACCTGCCGCTGGGCGCCCTCGCCGAGGCGGCGCCGGGCGGCGGCTTCTTCGAGATCTACGACTCGATGCTGTCGGAGGCGGCGGTGCTCGGCTTCGAGTTCGGCTTCGCCCGCGACTACCCCGAGGCGCTGGTCGCCTGGGAGGCGCAGTTCGGCGACTTCGTCAACGGCGCGCAGGTGATCATCGACCAGTTCGTCTCCGCCGCCGAGGACAAGTGGAACCTGCTCTCGGGCGTGGTGATGCTCCTGCCGCACGGCTACGAGGGGCAGGGGCCGGAGCACTCGAGCGCCCGCGTGGAGCGCTTCCTGACGCTGGCCGCGGAGTGCAACATGCAGGTCTGCCAGCCGTCGACCGCCGGGCAGTACTTCCACCTGCTGCGCCGCCAGGCGCTCCGCAGGTGGCGCAAGCCGCTGGTCGTCTTCACCCCGAAGTCGATGCTGCGCCACAAGGCGTCGTCGTCCGAGCTCGCGGAGCTGTCGCGGCCGCGGTTCCTCGAGGTGATCCCCGACGCCGCGGCGGAGGACGCTCAGCGGGTGCTCCTCGCCACCGGCAAGATCGGCCACGAGCTCCTCGCCGAGCGGGCGCGGCGGAAGGACGAGAGCACGGCGATCGTCTTCGTCGAGCAGCTCCACCCGTTCCCCGACGACGAGCTCGCCGCCGCCCTCGACGCCCACCCCGACGCCAAGCACATCGTGTGGGTGCAGGAGGAGCCGGCGAACATGGGCGCGCTCGCCTACGCCATGCCGCACCTCGAGCGCCACGCCCGCGGCAGGAAGCTCCGCTCGGTCAAGCGCTCGCCCTCGGCGAGCCCGGCGACCGGCTCGGCCAAGGCCCACCTGCTCGAGCAGAAGACCCTCCTGACGCTGGCCTTCGAGCTCCGCTGAGCCCGGCGCGGTCGGCCGGCGATCAGCGGCAGCAGGCGGGGTCGGCGACGGCGGCCGGGGCGGGTGCCGGCGCGGGGAGCTCGGCCGGCAGCGGGCGCAGCGCGTCGAGCAGCGTGAGGCGCAGCCGGGCCGGCACGCGCCAGGGCATCGGCGGCGAGTCATCGAGGCGCACGGCGATGCGCAGCGGCCGTCCGGCGCGGACGACCTCCAGCCGCACGTGGACGCCGGCGGCGTGGACCAGGAGCAGCTCCACCCTCGGCGCGGTCTCCGCCGGCTCGCGCAGCACCACGGTTACCGAGAGCCCGTCCACCCGTTCCAGCTCCACCGCCACCCGCCGCCCGGACGGGAGGTGGAGGAAGCCCCTCTCTTCGACGCGTCGGTCCTCGAGTCTCCATCTCATAGCCATAATTCTATACGAGGTCACGTCCCTCTCCGTCCACGCCGGGGCCGAAACCCGCGGCCCGGGGCGGCCGTAGGGCGCCGCAGGAGGTGATGACGATGTTCGAGGCCCTGGTGGTGCTCGCGTCCCTGATGCTGGCGGCGATCGTCGTGGCGATCGTCGTGACGGTGGCCGCCGCGCTGGTGGCGGTGGTGCTCTTCGTCGTCAAGGTGGTGTTCGGGCTGGTGCTCCTGCCGCTCGGCCTCGTCGCCGGCGATCCGCTCGGCGGATCGCTGGTGCTCGGCGGGCTGCTCCTGACCGGGTTGCTCGCGGTGGTGGCGGCGGTGTTCCTGCCGGTGATCGGCGGCTTCCTGCTGGCGCTCCTGCCGGTGGCGGTGGTCGTGGTGGTGGTGGCGATGGCGTTCGGCGCGAAGACGGTGCCGGCGCCGGCGCCGACCGCCGCCGCGGCGGCGCTGCCGGCCGCTCCCGGCGAGCCCTGATCCGGCTCTCACGCGATTTCTTCGCCGCTGTCCCCTTCCGGCCGCGGCCCGCACTCTCCTCGTAACGGCCCGCCGGTCCTCGGCGGTCCGCCGCCTGGAACGGCCCGGCCGGGCCGCTCCGGTCGCCGTGCCCCGAGGGGCCTGGTGGCCCCCGGAGTTTGGCTGGGGGCGGCCTCCGGCCGGTCCCCCGAGGAGAAACCGTGATGCAGGCAGGACCGAAGTGGAGGTGCGCCGTGGCGGCAGGGGCCGCCGGCGTGGCGCTCGCCCTGGCGGTCGCCGTCCCCGCGGGGGCGACGACGCTGCGGCGGGCCGGGCTCGAGGCGCTGGTGGCCGACAACCACACCGTGGTCGTCGGCGAGGTGCTCGACGCGCATTCGTACTGGAACGCCGACAACACCTTCATCCTCACCGACGTGAGGGTCGAGGTCGCCGACGTGCTCAAGGGCGAGGCGCCGGCGGTGATGACGGTCACCGTCATGGGCGGGACGGTGGGCGACCTGACGACGCTGATCGTCGGCGGCCCGGAGCTGTTCCCCGGCCGGTCGTACGTGCTCTTCGTCGGCCACGCCGACCTGCCCGGCGCGGCGCGCGCCAACACCGTGCGCGACCTCGCCCAGGGCGTCTTCGACCTCCGGGCCGAGGGCGGCGTGGTGCGGGCGGTCAGCCAGGCGTCGGAGATGCCGCTGGTGCCCGACTTCTTCGGTCAGGCCGAGCCGCCGGGCGGCGTCCGCGGCCTGGAGCTCGCGTCGATGGTGCGGACGGTCCGCGAGCTGGCCCACGTCCGCACGCAAGGGGAGGACCTCAAGTGAGCCGCTCGACTCTGCGCGTCGCCAGCCTCGTCGTCGCCGCGGCGGCCATGGTCGCCGTCGCCACCCCCGCGCACGCCTTCCGGATGATCCAGAACACCTCCGTCGGCCGCTTCTCGGCCGGCTTCGCGGTGACCTGCAGCAACTCGGTCGGATTCGTGCACTGGAACACCCGCAGCATCAACTGGTGGCACAACACCGCCAACCAGGGCTCGGGCAAGGGCACCGCGCTGTCCGCCGCGATGTCGGCGTGGACCGGGGTCAGCAGCGCCAACCACGTCCTGAGCTACGCCGGCACCACCTCGGCCGGCTGGTCGACCGACGGCCGCAACACCATCCTGTGGGCGAGCGGCAACGGCTGCACCGGCAACTGCCTGGCGCTGACCGCGCTGGTGCTGCAGTCGGGGCAGGTGCTGGTCGAGAGCGACATCACCTTCAACAACAGCGTCTCCTGGACGACCAGCGGCTCCCAGTTCGACACCCAGGCGGTGGCGGCGCACGAGCTCGGCCACGCGCTCGGCATCCACCACACCAACCTCACCTCCACCCCGCGGCCGACGATGTACGCCTCGTACTTCGGTTCGGGCGGCCGCTCGCTGGAGAGCGACGACCGCGCCGCTCTGCAGTGCGCGGAGAGCCGCTACTAGCGGCGGGGAGGGGGAACGGGGCCGGACGCTCTCCGGCCTGCGCGGCGCCCGGCGGGACGGCTCCCGTCCGGGCGCCGTCTCGCGTCGGGGCGGCTGTCAGGAGAGGAGCGGCGCGGCGCCGGCGGTGCCCTCGGGCAGGAAGACGAGGAGGAGGATGAGCAGCGCGAGCAGCGCCAGCGCGTAGAGGGCCTTCTTCAGCATCGAGCGTCCTCCCGGAGGGGTGCGGGTTCCGCCTGGTTCCTACGCGGCTCCGCGCGGGAGCGT
Source organism: Thermoanaerobaculia bacterium (assembly GCA_036259515.1). Classification (GTDB taxonomy): domain Bacteria; phylum Acidobacteriota; class Thermoanaerobaculia; order Multivoradales; family JBCCEF01; genus DATABP01. Next base: position 6,875 of record DATABP010000387.1, read on the forward strand.
CCAGGCGGCCGGCGGGCGGGCCGCTCAGCGACGCGGCCGGCGGCGGTCGGCGGGACGGGGAGCGGGTGGCTGGGAGGCAGGGACTCGAACCCCGATTCTGCGGTCCAGAGCCGCATGTCTTGCCATTAGACGACCTCCCAACAGCGGGTCCGCATGATAGGGGCGCGGACCGGGCGGGGTCAACGGGCGCCGGCGGGGGCGGCCGGGAGGCCGCGGCGGCGCCGACCCGCGCAGCCTCGGCAACGCCCCCCCGATGCCCGCTATTCCGGTCCGCGGAGCCAGGCGAGGAAGTCGTCGATCCGCGCCAGCGCCGCCTCGCGCCCGGTCACCGCGACGAGGTCGAACACCGGTGGCCCGGCCTTGGCGCCGGAGACCGCCATGCGCAGCGGGTGGATCAGGTAGCCCGCCTTCACCCCCTGCGCCTCCGCGAGCTCGCGGAGCGCCGCCTCGAGCGGCTCGACGGCGAACGGCTCGGCCGCCGCGTAGCGGTCGCGGAGCGCGCCGAGCCGCGCCGGCAGCTCGGGGTCGTCGCGGTACTTGCCGGCCAGCTCCGGGTCGTAGTCGAGGCGGTGGCGGAAGTAGGGCGCCACCTGCGCGCCGAGGTCGGCGAGGTCGGCGGCGCGGGCGCGGTGGAGCTCGACCGCCTGCCGCAGCCGCTCGCCCTCGCCCGGCGTCGCCTCGCCGGCCGGCACCCCGGCGGCGGCGAGGAACGGCAGGAGGTGCGGCCACAGCTCGTCGAGCGGCAGCGTGGAGAGGTACTTGGCGTTCATCCACGCCAGCTTGTCGCGGTCGAACACCGCCGCCGAGGCGTTGAGCCCCTCCACCCGGAAACGCTCGATCATCTCCTCGCGCGACAGCACCTCGACGTCCTCGCCGGGGTACCAGCCGAGGAGCGCCAGATGGTTGTAGAGCGCCTGCGGCAGCACGCCCTGGGCGCGGAACTCCTCGACCGAGGTCGCCCCGGTGCGCTTCGACAGCCGCTTCTTGTCCGGCCCGAGGATCAGCGGCAGGTGGCCGAAGCGGGGCGCCGGGGCGCCGAGCGCGGCGAACAGCGCCACGTGCTTGGGGGTGTTCGACAGGTGGTCCTCGCCGCGCAGCACCAGCGTCACCCCCATGTCGACGTCGTCGACCACCACCGACATGTGATAGGTCGGCGAGCCGTCCGAGCGCAGCAGGATGAAGTCGTCGAGCACCTCGGCGGCGAACTCCATCGGCCCGCGCACCAGGTCGTCGAAGCGGATCGTCTCGTCGGTCATCGCCAGGCGGACGACGAACGGCGTGCCGGCGGCGCGCTTCGCCTCCGCCTCCGCCGGCGCCAGCCGCTGGCAGGTGCGCGGGTAGCGGAAGGTGCGCCCCTCCGCCTCCGCCTGCCGGCGCAGCGGCTCGAGCTCCTCGGGAGTGCAGAAGCAGCGGTAGGCGCGGCCGGCGGCGAGGAGCTCGCCGGCGCGCTCGCGGTGCCGCTCCAGCCGCTCGCTCTGCAGGTGCGGACCCTCGTCGAAGGGGATCCCCAGCCAGGCGAGCGCGGCGACGATCTGCCGCGTCATCTCGGGATCGGAGCGCTCGCGGTCGGTGTCCTCGATGCGCAGGATCAGCGCGCCGCCGAGGCTCCGCCGCAGGAGGTCGTTGTAGATCGCCGTCCGCGCGCCGCCGACGTGGAGGTAGCCGGTCGGCGACGGCGCGAAGCGCACCCGCACGGGTCCGGAGAGCTGGGTGTCCGCCATGAGAGACCTCGAAAGGAGACGAGAGAAGGGGGCCGCGCCGGCGGTGCCGGACGAGCGGTCAGGTTATCACTCCGGGGGGAGATCGCCGGGGAGATGGCACCCCCCGGGCTGCCGGACAGGCACCCCTTCGTCCCGACGGACAGGCCGGCCCACCCCGTGGTGTCTCACCTGCTCACCTCAAGAGGTGATGCGTGCCGGGGGAGCGGCTGCCTAACCTGCGCCTCCGCAATCGCTGCACCAGATCAACGATGTCCCAAGGAGGTTCTCGATGTCGCAGGTCCGTTCCCTCTTCTCGGCGGCGGTCGTCGCCGTCGCGTTGTCCGCCGTCCTCGCCGCGCCCGCGATGGCGCAGTGCCCCGTCGGCTCCTCGCCGTTCTCCGGCACCGTCGTCGATCCGGTCTTCGAGCTCGAGGGTGTGATCGACAGTTACGACCAGGCGAACCGCACGGTCACCACCAACGGCACCACCTTCCACATCCCGGCGGGGGTGCTGATCAGCACCGGTCTGGCGCAGGGCATCAGCTTCGACTGCCTGGTGGCGCCCGCCACCACCGGCTGCTTCCCGGCCGGCACGGTGCCGGCGAGCCCGCGCAGCATCCTGGGCGGCACCATCATCGCCACCGGCACCATCGACTCCACCACCACCCCGGGCTGCATCGCCTACGTGCCCGACGTGGTCGAGTTCCTGTTCGCCGAGAACGTGGTGGTCGGCACGCTGACCAGCGTCACGCCGCCCAACCAGCTCACCGTCCACGACGCCCAGGTGGTGATGAACACCGATCCGCGGCTGCCGTCGATGCTCATCGACGGTGCGCTGGTCGAGCACGACCTCGCCGACCTCGTCGGCCTGGAGGGCGAGAACGTCGGGGTCGACGGTTACTACGACGCGGCCACCGGCGTCCTCTACGGCGTCATCGTCGAGCTCGAGACGGTGCTGCCGAGCGACGACGGCACCGACGTCATCGCGATCGACAGGGCGGAGTGGCGCGCCGACAACGGCGAGCTGCGGGTCGGTGGCACCGTCGTCCCGGCGGCGACGATGCCGACCAGCGTCGACCTCTACGCCCCCGGTACGCTCGACACCGCCGGCACCGGCTGCACCGGGACCCTGCGGACGTCGCCGGCCGTCGGCGTCGACGGCGCGTTCGAGTACCGCAACCGCAACGGCTTCCCGACCAACCCGGTGACCGTCTGCGTCGTTTCGCCCAACGGCGGCGCGGCCGAGATCGGCGTCGAGGTCGACTGAGCGCGCGCGAGCGGACCGGGCCGGCCGAGGCCGGACGGCTCCCGCTCACCGTAGCACCCGCCGAGCCGCAGCGTTCGCGCCGCGGCTCGGCGGTCTTTCTCTCTCCCTCTCGCCGCAGCGGCGGGTGCGAGCGCGGGCTAGACTCGCGCCCTCCATGCGCGCCCTCCGGCCCCACCTCTTGCCGGCGTCGGTCGGACTCGGCGTCGCCCTCGTCGCCTTCCTCGCCGCCCGGCCCGTCTGGCGCGCCGCCGCGGCGAACCCCCACCTGCCGCAGTGGGACATGGCGAAGTACGGCGCCAGCGGCCTGGGGCTGGCCGACGCGCTCGCCCGCTTCGACCTCGGCACCTTCTCGGCGCGGGTGTGGGAGCTCGACGTCTGGCCGCCCCTCTTCCCGCTCGCCGAGGCCGCCGTCTTCCTCGTCGCCGGCGACGGCTTCGCCACCCCGCGGCTCCTCGTCGCGGCGTTCTTCTTCCTCTCGGTGCTCGCCGCCGGCTGGGCGGCCTTTGAGGTCGACCGGCCGCTCGGCGCCGCCTGGGCCGCGGTGGCCGCCGCCGTCGCCGCCGCGTTCGTCGCCGCCAGCCCGTTCTTCCACCTGTTCGGCGCGCTGGTGATGCTCGAGGTCCCCGGCGCGCTCCTCCTCCTCGTGTCGGTCGCCTGCTGCGCCCGCTGGCTCGCCACCGGGCGCCGCGGCTGGTGGACCGCCGCCTGCGCCACCGCGCTCGCCCTCTTCTTCACCAAGTTCAACTACGGCCTCCTGTGGATCGCTCCGATGCTGGCGCACGAGGCGTGGCGGCGGGCCGGATCGGCGGGGGAGCTGGGGCGGCGGCTCGGCGCCGGCATGACGGCGTACCGCTGGCGGCGGCCGTGGCCGCTGTTCGTCGTCGTGGCGCTCCTCCTCGTCGCCTCGATCCCGCTCTCGGGCGGCTGGGACTTCACCCTCTTCGGCACCGACGTGCGCGCCACCTCGACCGGCAACCCGCTCTACGTCCTCTACCTCCTCGCCGTGCTGCGCTTCGCGGCGCTCCCCGGGCCGCGGCGGTGGCTCCTCGCCCGGCTGCGCGCCGCGGACCGGGTGTGGCGCACCGCCGTCTTCGTCCTCGCGCTGCCGGTCGCCGTGTGGATGCTGTGGCCGGAGCACACCAAGGAGCTCCTCGGCTTCGTCGAGAACCGCTCGTCGCACCTGCCGTTCGCCGAGGCGCTGCTCTTCTATCCCGGCGCCTTCGTCGACCGCTTCCACGGCTCGCCGGGGCTGGGGCTGGCGGCGCTGGCGACGGCGCTGGTCTCGTGCCTGCGGCTGCCGCGGCTGGCGCCCGGCCGCCGGGTGGTGGCGCTGGCGCTCCTCGTCGGGCTCGCCGCGCTGCTCCTCCATCCCTACAAGGTGGAGCGGTTCCTGTCGCCGGTGGCGCCGCTCGTCTGGCTGGCGGCGGCGTCGGCGTTCGGCGAGGCGGCGCGGCAGGTGGCGCTGCGCCTGCCGGGGCGGCTGGGGCCGGCGGTGCCGGCGGTGGTCGTCCTGGGCGCGCTGGCCCTGGCGCTCCGTGCCGGAGTCGACCTGCCGTCCGGCGCGCCGGCGTGGAACCCCGCCTGGCCCCCCGAGGGCGGCCGCTGGGACGAGCTGCGGGCGCTGCTCGCCGCCGATCCGCGGTTCGTGCGCCTCACCGAACGATCGTTCCCCGCCGCCGGCTACCGATTGACCGTCTACGCGAGCTCGGCGGCGGGCCGCGCCGCCGGCGGCCCCCCCTGAGGCCGCCGGCGCGACGCGCCGATCCGATCGGTCAGGTCACGATCTGGAGCAGATACCTGTACGGCCCGTTGGGAGAGGCCTCGGCGATCCAGGCCACGTGCCATCCCGAACCCCACACCTGCCCGGTGTCCCAGCCGCTGCCGCCGCCGTGCTCGTTGTCCCAGGACCACTCCTTGCGGTCGTCCTGCGGGTTCGACGGGAACGAAGTCCCCTTGTACACGGAGATCTGGCCCTGCTGTGCCCTGAAGGGAGCGTTGGTGCTCCACCTCAGCCACAGGTTCCCCTGCTGCTGGAACGCCGTCAGCGACCACGTGTACTGGGCGGAGTTGGTGGAATCCGGGACACTGGCATCGAAAGCTTGCGTCATCTCGACCCCCCTTTCCAATGAATGGGACATCTCGACCTCGACGCAGGCCGCCGCCCTTCGCGACGTCGACAACGGATCGGGGCGCCGAGGGTGAAGGGCCTCAGCATCCGCTGCCGACGAGCTCGCGGCGTGCCGCGTCTGCCTTTGACTGGTCAATCGTACCATAGCTAAAATCTACCTTGGAAGGCGGACTGCCCCGGCCCGCCGCGCCGACGCGGGCGCGACCGCCCCCGGCCACCCCCGCCCTCGCGCCGGCACGCCCCCCGCATGCCCACTCCCCCAGGCGCCGGCCCGCCGCGCCGGCGCCGCCCTCGCCCCACCCGG
>DATABP010000388.1:0-1986 GCA_036259515.1 Thermoanaerobaculia bacterium
GGCAGCTCCGCCTCCAGGCTGTAGAACGACTCGCGCTCGGCGGCCGGCAGGAGCTTCTCGCCGCCGATCACCTGCAGCCAGCGGTGGTGGCGGCGGGCGGTCAGGCGCAGCGAGAAGGCGGCGTGGCGGGCGCGGATGGCACGGGCGAGGCGGATCGGCAGCTCGAGCAGCTCCGGCGCCGCGGCCGGGCCGGGCCAGGGGGCGGGAACGAGGTCCGGCTCGGGGTAGGCGGCGGCCGGGAGCGCCCGGGCGGCGCGGCGCAGCGCCGCGGCGAAGGAGCGGGAGTCGATCGCGTCGCGCGCCGACAGATACGCCCGCCCGTCGCGCAGGAGGCGGATCGCCAGCCCCTCCTCGCGCCGCGTCTCGATCCCCGGCGCCGGCCCGGCGCGGTCCTCCGGCGGCAGCGCGACCTCCTCGGTGCGCTCGAAGTAGGCGTCGACGAGGTCGCCGGGGCGGTCGGCGATCTGCGAGAGGGCGCGGGCGGCGGCGGGGAGGTCGAGCGGCGCGAAGGGGTGCGGATCGAGCTGGGGATCGCCGCCGGCCATGACAGGGGGATTCTGGCAGCCGCGGCCGGGCGCGTCATCCGGCGCTATCCTTCGCCGCCATGCGCACCGCACCCGCTCGCCGCGCCGCCCTCGCCGTCCTCCTCCTCGCCGCCGCCACGGCGCTGCCGGCCGCCGCCGAGCCGGCCCGGCCGCCCGACCTCGGCGAGGTCGACCTCGCCACCTCCGCCCGCTCGCCCGAGGCGCGGGAGAGCTTCCGGCGCGGCGTGGCGGCGCTCCACAGCTTCTGGTACGACGAGGCGGCCGACGCCTTCCGCGCCGCCTGGGAGGCCGAGCCGGGCTTCGCGATGGCCGCCTGGGGCGAGGCGATGACCTGCAACCACCCGATCTGGAACGAGGTCGACCTCGAGTGCGGGCGGGCGGCGCTGGCGCGGCTGGGGGCGACCGCCGAGGAGCGGGCGGCGGCGGCGCCGACGGCGCGGGAGCGCGCGTACCTGGCCGCGGTCGAGGCGCTCTTCGCCCCCGGCGACGCCGACAAGGAGGCGCGCGACACGGCCTACGAGCGGGCGGTGGCCGACCTCGCCGCCGCCCATCCCGACGACCTCGACGCCGCCGCCTTCCACGCCCTGGCGCTCCAGGGGCTGGTCTACGCCGGCCACCTGCCGGGCGACGAGCGCTTTCCCGCGCTGATGCGGTCGGCGGCCCTCCTCGAGCCGCTGTTCGACCGCGAGCCGCGCCATCCCGGCGTCCTCCACTACCTGATCCACGCCTACGACGACCCGGTCCACGCGCCGCTCGGGCTGCGCGCCGCCGAGACCTACGCCCGCGTGGCGCCGGCCGCCCACCACGCGCTCCACATGCCGTCGCACATCTTCGTCCAGCTCGGCCGCTGGGACGACGTGGTCGCCTCGAACGAGGAGGCCTGGGCGGCGTCGGTCGCCTGGCAGGAGCGGCGCGGCCACGGCGTTGACCGGCGCGATTTCCACAGCCTGTCGTGGCGGCTCTACGGCGAGCTGCAGCAGGGGCGGCGGCGGGCGGCGGCCGAGACGCTGGAGACGGCGCGGCGCTCGCTCGCCGAGAGCGGCGGCCACGCGCGGATCGCCGGCGCCCTCGAGCGGATGGCGGCGCGCTACCGGATCGAGACCGGCGAGGCGCCGCCGGAGACCGCCGAGGTCGCCGCCCACCCGGCGCACCCGCACGCCGGCGACGCCGCCTCGCCCCCCGACCCCGCCCACGCCGCGCACCCGGAGGAGGACGGCGCCGTCCTCTTCGCGCGCGGGTTGGCCGCCCTCGCCGCCGGCGATCCCGCCGCCGCGCTGGCGCTGGCCGAGCGGCTGGCGGAGGAGGAGGGCGCGCCCTCGCGGGTGATGGCGCGCGAGCTCGAAGGGCTGGCGCTCGTCGCCCGCGGCGACGCCGAGGCCGGGCTCGCCGAGCTGCGCGAGGCCGCGGAGCTCGAGGCGGCGATGCCGCCGCCCTCCGGCCC
>DATABP010000389.1:0-2578 GCA_036259515.1 Thermoanaerobaculia bacterium
CGAGGCTGAGCTGGAGGACGGAGATCACCACGGCGAGGAGCACGCTGAACACGAAACCCGGGTTTCTACTCAAGGCTCGGTCTCCTCCCGTCAAAAGAAGAAGTGCTCGAGCGCGCAGGCGACCATGCCCCCGATACAGCACGCGCCATAGCACCCAGGATAGCCAGGACCAGTGAACATGCACCCCAAGGCACAACCCGCACACGTAGCCCCGACACACTTCGCCCAGCCATCCATCTGGTCTTCCCACTCTTGATTGCGTGGGCGTTCCGGATCCTGCTCTTGCTGAGCGAAGCGAAGGAGCGTTGGCGATTGGCTCGACCTCAGCGCTTCGACAATTCCGCCGCGCGCATCGGCCGGACCGAACCACGACGTGTCCCTGTGGTCAGGATCGATCCCCAAGCCACCACCCGTCTTGGTTGCCCAGATCGCGTCGCCGCCGACCTGCGAGATATCGAGCTGGCCGTCAACGGTGATCCACGCTCCGTCACTGTAACGCTCGACGTACTGCGACCCCTCCCAGGTGGAATCGTCGCCATCGTCCCAGGACCAGAAAATCTGCTCTCCCTGCCCGTTCTGGTCCGTTGTGGTTTGAGCTTGCAAGAGGAGCTTCGGCGCTTGTGGTGATCTTGGCCGCCCAGCAAGGGCGCGCGCTGTGCCGATGCTCCTCACGACGACGATCCGATCGGTCGGCCGATGGCCTCGCGCTGTGAGTGCGTGACCCATGCCGACGAACCGCTCGGGGTGACGCAGGCGCTTGTCAGCGAGGTGAGCGAATGCTGCGGAGTCCTGAAGCACCTCGTACGCCCGTCCTCCTTGAACGAAGAGGTATCTGCCCACGCTCTCGGATCCGGAGGGAGGTGCGACCAGGTGACACTGGCCTTCAGCGGCCAGCGCCTCTCCGATTCCGGGGACAGCAATGAGCCCGGAAAGGACCAGGAGGGTGGCCGACCTCGGTAGGTTCCTCATGAGTGTCTCCTCAATCGTGTTGGAGCTGATCACCTCTTTCTGGTTGTAGCAGATGAAGACAATCAAGGTCAACCCTGCGGCGCTGCTCCGATGCTCCACGCCATCCACTCGCGCGAACCCTGGCGAGCCGGGTAGAGTTGGCCACCGATGACCCGCGGTCGACATCTCTCGGATTGCCCGGTGGAGCGTGTCTCCGGCGCCGGCGACGCCAAGCGGCGGCTCGACCGCTTCTGGGACGGGAGCCGCGACTACTACGCCCAGGCGCGGGCGGCGAACCCCGAGGCGGCGCCGGAGCGGCGGCACCTGCTCGCCCATCTCGCGGGCGGCGAGCGGGTGCTCGACCTGGGGGCCGGCTCGTGCGAAAACGCGCTGTGGCTGCCGCCGGGCTGCCGCTACCTCGGCTTCGACGTGTCGACCGCGGCGCTGGCGATCGCCGGCGAGCTGGGGCGGCCGGGGCGGCGGGTGCGCGGCGACGGCGAGGCGCTGCCGTTCGCCGACGGCGCCTTCGACGCCGTGCTCTCGACGTGGGCGCTCGAGCACTTCCACGACCCGGCGCGGACGCTCCACGAGGCGGCGCGGGTGGTGCGGCCGGGGGGGCTCCTGCTCGTCGTCGGCTCGGCGTGGGACCTGCCGTGGGCGATGCCGCCGTCGCTCGACCCGCGCCGCCGGCCGGCGGTGACGCTGCGCCGCCTCGCCCGCCAGCTCCGCTCGCTCGCGGACCGCCGCCACCGCTTCGACGTCGTCCCCGAGCCGCGCGTGCTCACCGCCGGCTACGTCCCCGACGCCGACGCGGTGCACGTCGCCCAGGGGGCGCTCGTCGCCCGCTTCCTCGCCGCCGCCGGGCTCGAGGTCCTCGAGCACCGCGGGCTGCCGCATCGGCCGGACCCGCGGGGCCTCCGCGGGCTCCTCCGGCGCCTCTTGCGCCGCGTCCCGCTGTGGCGCCACGGCTGGGGGAACGTGCTCCTCGTCGCCCGCCGCGGCGCGACGCTCTCCCGGCCGCCCTACGAGCTCCTGCCGCTCCGCTGAGACGCGCCGCGTCGCGCTACAGCGGCCAGATCCGCGGCACCATCGTCAGCACCACCACCAGGAGCACCAGCGTCAGCGGCGCGCCGACGCGGGCGAAGTCGGTGAAGCGGTACTTGCCGGGGCCGTAGACGAGGAGGCACGACGGCTCGAGCGGGGTGATGAAGGAGAGCGAGGCGGCGAGCGCGATGGTGACCGCGAACGGCCGGCCGGAGACGCCGAGCTCGGCCGCCGCCGACAGCGCCACCGGCAGGATGACCAGCGCCGCCGCGGCGTTCGACATCGGCTGGGTCAGCGCGATGGTCAGCAGCGCGAAGCCGGCGAGCACCGCCAGCGGCCCCATCGCCTGGGTGGCGGCGACGACGAGGTGGGCGAGGAGGTCGGCGGCGCCCGAGGACTGCATCGCGGTGCCGAAGGCGGTCATTCCGGCGATCAGCACGATCAGCCGCCACTCGACGACGCGGTAGGCCTCGTCGGCGGTGATCGCGCGGCCGAGGATGGTGACCACCGCGGCGCCCACGAAGGCGACCGAGATCGGCAGCCAGCCGGCGGCGGCGGCGGCCACCGCGGCGACCAGCGCCGCCGC
>DATABP010000390.1:0-9783 GCA_036259515.1 Thermoanaerobaculia bacterium
CGACGGCGTCTCCAGGTAGACGGCGGCGAGGTCGCAGCAGGCCAGGAGCGGGTTCGACGGCGTCTCCAGGTAGACGGCGGCGAGCCGGCCGGGCGCCCCGTCCCTGCCCGCCGCTTCCTCCTCGTCGAGCCGCGCGACGAGGCCGGCGAGCGGCACCCGCTCGATCGTCACCTCCGGCTGCCGCGCCGCCCACCAGCCGAGGAAGCCGTCGGTGCCGCCGTAGAGCTCGTCGGCGGCGAGCAGGCGGTCGCCGGAGGCGAGGAGGGTGGCGAGGGTGGTGGAGATCGCCGCCATCCCCGAGGCGAAGGCGACGGCGTCGGGAGCGCCCTCGAGCGCCGCGACCTTCGCCTCCAGCACCCCGACCGTCGGGTTGCCGTAGCGGCTGTAGAGGGCGTCGACGCCGGGGCGCGCGTAGGCCGCCTCCAGCTCGTCGAGGCTGTCGAAGCTCCACGGCGCGGTCTGGAAGATCGGCGCCGCGGCGGCGCGCCAGGGGGGCAGCTCGACCGCCTCGCCGGCGTGGACGGCGCGGGTCGAGGGGCCGGCCGCAGCGGCGGGTCCGCCGCCGGCCGTGTCGACTCCGCGCTCTCCGCCGCCGCCGTCCGCCATCGTGTCCCCCCGCGACGCCCGGCTCGGGTCGCTCAGCCCTCCTGGGCGCCGGCGCCGGCCTGGAGCGTCTCGGCGATCTCGCGGCTGTAGGTGACGCCGAGCTCCTCGCGCCGCTGCTGGATCAGCGCCGCCTGGAGCGCGCCGAGCCGCTCGCCGATCAGCCGCTCGCGCACCTCGTCGCGGCGGCCGGCGGCGGTCGCCGGGTCGTAGCGCTGCCGCGAGGTGACGCGGAAGAGCACCGCCCCCTGCGGGGTGGCGATCGGGCCGCCGATCTCGCCTTCCGCGAGCTCCATCGCCGCCTTCGCCACCGCCGGCGCGTAGCCGAGCGTGCCGACGGTGCCGCCGGCGCCGAACTCGCCGGACTCGCTCACCTGGAGCCCGAGGTCGGCGGCGACGTCCTCGAGCGAGCGCTCCGCGCCGAGGCTCGCCTTGGCCTCGGAGAGCCGCAGCACGGCCGCCTGCCGGCGCTTCTCCTGCTCGACCTCGCGGCGCACCTGCGCCTCGACCTCGGAGAGCTCCGGCACCCGCGGCGGCAGCGCCTCCTGGACCAGCACCACCGCCCAGCCGCGCGGCACCTGGACCGGGTCGGAGACGGCGCCGGGATCGAGCGCGAAGGCGGCGTCGGTCAGCTCGCGCGCCTGGCCCAGGCCGGCGACGAAGCCGCCGGCGGCGAACGGCGCCGGCCGCTCGACCTCGACCGCCGGGCGCGAGGCGGCGAGCGCCTCCATCTCCTCGACGGTGGCGCCGCCGTCGCGCAGCTCGCCGGCCAGCTCGCCGGCGAGCTCGCGGGCGCGGGTGGCGGCCTGCTCGCCGCGCAGCCGCTGGGCGATCTCGGCGCGCACCTCGGCGAACGGGCGGACGCCGGCCGGGCGGCGGCCGGTCACCTCGAGGATGTGGACGCCGAACGGCGTCTCGATCGGGCCGACCACCTCGCCGACCTCGGCGCCGAAGGCCGCCTGCTCGAACTCCGGCACCATCTGGCCGCGGCCGAAGAAGCCGAGGTCGCCGCCGCGCTGGGCCGCCCCCGGCTCCTCGGACAGCTCGGCGGCCAGCGCCGCGAAGTCCTCGCCGCCGGCCAGCCTCTCCCTGGCGCGCTCGAGCTCGGCGCGCGCCTGCTCGACGGTGCGGTCGCCGCCGGTGCGCAGCAGGATGTGGCGCGCCTGGACCTGCTCCTCGATGCGGAACTCGTCCTGGTGGTCCTGGTAGTACGCCTGGAGCTCGGCGTCCGAGGGCGCCAGCTCCGCCGCCACCTGGCTCTGGTCGACGAGGAGGTAGGCCACCCGCCGCTGCGCCGGGAGCTGGAAGTCGGCCTGGTTCTCCTGGAGGTGCCGCTCCAGCTCGGCCTGGGCGACCTCGACCTCGCCGATCTCCGAGGTGGTCAACTGGAGGTAGGCGATCGAGGCCCGTTCGGCCTCCTCGCGCAGCGCCCCTTCGACGGCGGCGTCGGAGACGAACAGGTTCTGCGACAGCACCTGCTGGAGCTTCTGGATCAGGAGGTCCTGGCGCATGTCGCTCTCGAAGCGCTCCGGCGTGTAGCCGTTGCCGGAGAGGATCTCGGCGTAGCGGGCGGCGCCGACGAAGCGGCCGTCCTCCTGGAACACCGGGACCTCGCGGATCGCCTGGGCGAGCTCCTCGTCGCCCACCGCCAGCCCCAGCCGCTCGGCCTCGAGCAGCAGCACCTTGCGGTTGACCAGCGACTCGATCGCCTGGCGCTCGAGGCCGAGCTGTTGGGCGAGCTCGGAGGACCACTGGGCGCCGAACATCTGCCGGTACTGCTGGTCGAGCTGGCGGTGCTGCTCCTGGAGCTCGGCGTAGGTGATCGGCTCGCCGGCGACGTGCGCCGCGGCGTCGCCGGCGGTGCCGGGCATGCCGGTCAGCGCGCCGAAGTCGAAGAAGAGCGCCGCGACGAAGGCGGCGATGACGATCCACAGCACCCACGAGAGGTACTTGAGGTTGTCGCGGATGGCCTTGAGCATGACGAGGAAACTCCTTTCACCGCCGACGCGGGGCGCCGCATCCTAGCAGCCGGAGCGCACCGGTGCCACGCGGCGGGGAGGTCGGCGCCGGCCGCGACCCAGAGGCGCTTTGCTATCTTCGCGACGATGACCCGCCCGCGGTTGCGCTGGTACAGCGTCTCGGTGGACACGCTGCGCACCTTCGGCCTGGTGCTCGCCACCCTGGCGGTGGTCGCCGGCGGCTGGTTCGGCTACCGCTGGTGGGAGAGCCACAGCCTGGAGCGCGAGGCGGCGGCGCTGATCGCCCAGGCGAAGCAGGTCTCGGAGCGGCTGGCGGCGCGCCCCGAGATGGCGGGCGGCGAGTATGCCGCCGGGCTCTCGCTCCTCGGCGAGGCCGAGGAGGCCTACGCCAGGGAGAGCTTCGAGCACGCCGCCGCGCAGGCGCGGCGCAGCCTCGCCGTACTCGACTCGATCCTCGACTCGCTCGCCGGCGGCGAGGGCGGCGAGGCGCACTTCATCGCCGTCCACGGCAACGTGCAGCTCCGCCGCCGCGAGTCGAACGTCTGGCAGGAGGCGAGGAGCCGCGAGTCGCTCGCGCCGGGGGATTACGTGCGCACCGCCGCCAACGGCTCGGCGGAGATCCTGTTCGCCGACGGCACCCTCTACACCGTGCGCCCGAACACCTCGCTGATCGTCTCCGCCACCCGCGGCGGCGACGGCGGCGCCGAGCGCTCGATCACCATCGACTACGGCTGGGTCAACCTGTCGACCTCGCGGCGGCCGATCCGCGTCGACACCCCGGAGGCGCAGGCGCGGGTGGCCGAGGAGTCCGACGCCTACGTCGCCTACGAGCAGGAGGCCGAGCGCGGCCGCTTCGGCACGCTCCGCGGCAGCATGGAGGTCGAGGGCCGCGACGGCGAGCGGGTGCGCGTCGACGAGAGCCAGCACGTGGTGCAGCGCGGCGGCGAGCTGTCGGCGCCGCGGCCGCTCTTGCCGGCCCCCGAGCTCGTCGCGCCGCCGGAGAGCCACGAGTTGTCGCGCGCCCGCGACGAGACGGTGGTGCTCGAGTGGGAGCCGGTCGAGGGCGCCCGCGGCTACCGGCTGGAGGTCGCTCGCGACAGCCTGTTCGTCGACCGGGTGATCGAGGACGCCGGGCGTCCCCGCACCCGCGCCACGCTCGGCATCCGCGGCGAGGGGAGCTTCGAGTGGCGGGTGGCGGCGGAGGGGGGCGACGGCGAGCTCGGGCAGTGGAGCCCGCCGCGCAGCTTCCGCGTCGCCGCGCTCGGCAGCGGCGGCCGCGACGGCGACAACGACGGCGACCGCGAGCCGCCGCCGCTCGAGATCGGCGAGGCGCAGGGCTACGGTAACATCTTCATCGTCTCGGGCCGCACCGAGCCCGGGGCGATCGTCGAGATCAACGGCGAATCGGTCAGCGTCGACGCCAGCGGCGCCTTCAACAAGACCATCCAGCTGACCGGCGAGGGCTACAGCTTCATCGTCGTCGAGGCCCGCGACGCCTGGGGCAACGCGCGCCAGCGGCGGCAGCGGGTGTACGTCGACGCCGGCCCTTGACGCCGGACCTTCGACGCGGTGCGGCGCCGCGCTTGGCCGTCGCCCGTCGTTTCGGTCAGAATGAGCGGCCGCCCGGCGGAGCGCGGCTCGCGATCGCCGCCGGCGCGCCCTTTGCTTCCGGACCAACGACCGTCGCCGCGGGGGATCACCCGCCGCCCCGGGCACAGCGACCACACGCAAGGAATCCATGGCCTTCTCTCTGCTGCGCACCTTCTCGAAGGACCTCGCCATCGACCTGGGGACGGCGAACACCCTGGTCTACGCGCGCAACCAGGGCATCGTGGTCCGCGAGCCCTCGGTGGTGGTGATCAACAAGCTGACCAACAAGATCGAGGCGGTGGGCTCGGAGGCCAAGGAGATGCTCGGCCGCACGCCGGGCAACATCGAGAGCATCCGGCCGATGAAGGACGGCGTGATCGCCGACTTCGAGGTCACCGAGAAGATGCTCGAGTACTTCATCCGCAAGGCGCACGGGCGGAAGATGTACGTCCACCCGCGGATCGTCATCGGCGTGCCCTCGGAGATCACCCAGGTCGAGAAGCGCGCCGTCCGCGACTCCGCCGAACGCGCCGGCGCCTCGGAGGTCTACCTCGTCGAGCAGGCGATGATGGCGGCGATCGGCGCCGGCCTGCCGATCACCGAGCCCTCCGGCAACATGATCGTCGACATCGGCGGCGGCACCACCGACGTGGCGGTGATCTCGCTCGCCGGCACCGTCTACAGCCGCTCGGTGAGGATCGCCGGCAACGAGATGGACGAGGCGATCATCCAGTACCTCAAGCGCAAGTACAACCTCCTGATCGGCGAGCGCACCGCCGAGCAGATCAAGATCGAGCTCGGCTCGGCCTACCCCCTGAAGGACGAGATCCGCATGGACATCAAGGGGCGCGACCTGGTCGAGGGGGTGCCGAAGACGCTGGCGATCACCGACGACGAGATCCGCGAGGCGCTGGCCGAGCCGGTGGCGACGATCGTCGACGCGGTGAAGATGGCGCTCGAGCGCACGCCGCCGGAGCTGTCGGCCGACATCATGGACAAGGGGATCGTGCTGTCGGGCGGCGGCGGCATGCTGCGCAACCTCGACCAGCGGCTGCGCGACGAGACCGGCCTGCCGGTGGTGCTCGCCGAGGACCCGCTCGCCTCGGTGGTGCTCGGCACCGGGCGGCTGCTCTCCGACTTCGACCTCCTGCGCAAGGTGTCGCTCCGCTGAGGCCGCGGGGGATCGGGGTGGTCCGGTGAGCGAGCGGCGTACGGCCTGGCTGCTGTTCGTCGTGCTCGTCGCGCAGCTCATCGTGCTGTCGCTCCAGGCCCCCTCGCCCGGCGCCGGCGGCAACTTCCTCGAGAACCTGCTCCTCCGCCTGGTCGCCCCGGTGACCCACTCGGTGGCGGCGGTGTCGGCCGGCGCCCGCGGCGCCCAGGACGCCCTGCGCAGCCGCGACGACCTGGCGCGCGAGAACGCCACGCTGCGCCGCGACGTCGAGCGGCTCGAGCTCGAGGTGCTGCGCCTGTCGCGCCTCGAGCAGGAGATGGAGAGGCTCGGCGCCGCCCTCGACTACAGCCGCGCCACCGAGGGCCGGCTGCGGGTGGCCGACGTCGTCTACGCCGACCACTCCTCGTGGCTGCGCACGCTGATCCTCTACACCGGCGAGAACGACGCCGAGCGCAACCAGCCGGTGATCAGCGACGCCGGGCTGGTCGGCCGGGTGGTCGAGGTGGTGCCCGGCTACGCCAAGGTGCAGCTCGTCACCGACCGCGCCGCGGCGGTCGGCGCGATGGTCCGCCGCACCCGCCGCCAGGGGGTGGTGCGCAGCGGCCGCGACGGCCTCGAGCTCGACTTCCTGCCCCGCCAGGCCGACGTCCAGCCGGGCGACCAGGTGGTCACCTCGGGGATCGACGGCATCTACCCGCGCGGCCTGCCGCTCGGCCGCGTGGTGACGGTCGACGAGGGCGACGAGCTGTTCCTCGACGTGACGCTCGCGCCGGCGGTCGACTTCGGCAGCCTCGACCAGGTCTACCTCCTGCCGCCGCGGGCGGTGCCGGTCGAGGACGAGGAGGGGTGAGCCCGTGGCGATGACCATCGTCCGCTACGTCGCGGCGCTCCTCGTCGCCATTCTGGCGCACGCGGCCGGGGTGTGGGCGGCGGCGGAATTCGCGCTGGCGGTCGACCTCTTCCTGGTGTTGACCGTCCTCTACGGCCTGCGCGGCTCGTCGCTCGGTGGCCTCGCCGGCGGTCTCGGCGCCGGGCTGGTGGAGGACGTGCTGACCGCCGGGCCGTTCGGGCTGCACGGCTTCGCCAACACCATCGTCGGCTACGGCGTGGCGCGGCTCACCCAGCGGCTGGTCGTCGAGCGGCCGAGCGGCGTGCTGCTGGTCGCCGCCGCCGCCTCGCTGGTCCAGCAGGCGATCCTCGCCAGCCTGGTGCTCCTCTTGCTTCCGCAGAGGGAGTTGCCGGAGCCGATGTGGCTGGGGATCCGGGCGGTCGGCTGCGGAGTGGTAGCGACCGTCGTCTACGTCGCCACCCAGCGCTGGCGCCGGGGCGCCGAGACCCGCAAGCTCGCCCGCGGCAAGCCGCTGCGGCTCGACTGACCCGCGGCTCGACGGACACGGCTCGGACACGGCTCGAAGGGAGACAGGGAGGCCGACGATGGTGACGATGGAGGTCCAGCGACAGTTTCGCGAGGAGCTGACGCTCCGCGTGCGGCTCCTCTTCGTGCTCGTGGCGGTCGGCCTGATCGTGATCGGCGGCGGGCTGTGGTACCTCCAGCTCGTGCGCGGCAGCCACTACGCCGAGCTGGCGGAGAACAACCGCGTGCGCCGGCTGACCATCCGCGCGCCGCGCGGGCTGATCCTCGACCACGAGGGCCGGCCCCTGGTCGAGAACACCCCGAGCTACAACCTGATGATCGACCGCTCGCGGGCCGAGGACGTCGTGACCAGCCTGGCGTTCGCCGCCCGCGTCCTCGAGCGGCCGCCGGCCGAGCTGGCGGCCAATCTCGCCAAGAGCCGCCAGCAGCCGGACTACCAGCCGGTGCCGCTGGCGCGCAACCTCACGCTCTCCGAGGTCGCCCGCTTCTCGGCGCTGGCGCTCGAGCGGCCGGAGTTCGAGATCGACGTCGGCCACCTCCGCCTCTACCGCCACGGGCCGCAGATGGCGCACGTCATCGGCTACCTCGGCGAGGTCACCGAGGCCGACATGGAGCGGGCGCGGAGCGGCGAGGCGAGCTACCTCCTGGGCGACCTGATCGGCAAGAAGGGCGTCGAGCAGACCTACGACGGGGCGCTGCGCGGCGCCAACGGCGAGCGGGCGGTGGTGGTCGACAGCCGCGGCAAGCTGATCCGCGAGTACGGCCGCCGCGAGGCCGATCCCGGCGAGCCGCTGCGGCTGACCCTCGACCTCGACCTCCAGCAGGCCGCCGAGCGGGCGATGCGCGGGCAGGTGGGCGCCGTCGTCGCGCTCGACCCGCGCAACGGCGCCGTCCGCGCGATGGTGTCGACGCCGTCCTACGACCCCAATCTCTTCGCCCGCGGAATCGGACCGGATGCCTGGCGGGAGCTGATCGAGAACGACCTCGACCCGCTTCAGAACCGGGCGATCCAGAACGCCCACCCGCCGGGCTCGGTGTTCAAGATCTTCATGGCCGCGGCGGGCCTCCAGGAGGGGGTGATCACCCCGGCGTCGCGCGTCTCCTGCGGCGGCGGCACGGTGATCTACGGCCGCCGCTTCAAGTGCTGGCGGCCCGGCGGCCACGGCTCGGTCGACCTGCGCAAGGCGCTCGCCCAGTCGTGCAACGTCTACTTCTACCACCTGGGGCGCGAGCTGGGCATCGACCGCATCGCCAAGTACTCCAAGATGTTCGGGCTCGGCTCGCCGACCGGCATCGAGCTCGCCAACGAGGTGGCCGGCCTGGTCCCCAGCCCGGAGTGGAGCCAGGAGGTGCGCGGCCACCAGTGGTTCCCCGGCGAGACGATCTCGGTGGCGATCGGCCAGGGGCTGGTCAACACGACGCCGATCCAGATCGCCGCCGGCACCGCGGCGATCGCCAACGGCGGACGGCTGGTGGTGCCGCACCTCGTCGAGGGCAGCGTCGACCCGGCCGAGCTCGAGCGGGTGCCGATCGACCCCGAGCACCTGCAGGTGGTGCGCGAGGGGATGCACGGGGTGATGAGCCCCGGCGGCACCGCCTGGTACCGCGCCCACATCGAGGGGATCGAGTACGCCGGCAAGACCGGCACCGCGCAGGTGGTCGGCGGGCTGACCAGCGACAACGAGGACCGTCCGTGGCGCTTCCGCAACCACGGCTGGTTCACCTCGTTCGCGCCGTTCGAGAACCCCGAGCTGGTGGTCGTCGTCTTCGTCGAGCACGGCGGCGGCGGCTCGGCGGCGGCGTCGCCGGTCGCCAAGGAGGTCTACATGGAGTACTTCGAGATCCTCGAGCGGCGCAAGGCGGAGGAGCGCGCCGCGGCGCAGGTGGCCCAGGCGCCGCCGGCGCCGGCGGAGGCGGAGGCCGGTGGTCCCCACACTTAGCGTCGAAGAGCGGCCGGCCTTCCGCAACTTCTCGGGCCTCGACTGGGCGCTCCTGCTCTCGGCGCTGGTGCTCGCCGGGATCGGCATCGCCACCGTCGGCTCGGCCACCGAGGCGATGCCCGGCGACTACCTCACCCGGCAGGCGATCTGGGTGGGGATGGGGATCGTGGTGATGATCTTCACCGCCGCCTTCAACTACCGCACGCTGATCGACCTCGGGCTGGTGCTCTACCTGGGCGGCGTCGCGCTCCTCGTGCTGGTGCTCTTCTTCGGCCAGGAGAGGGGCGGCGCCCAGGGCTGGTTCGCGATCGGCGGCGTCGGCATCCAGCCCGGCGAGATCGCCAAGCTGACCACCGCGATCTTCCTCGCCCGCTACCTCGCCGGCGCCAACCGCTGCCACCTCGGCGTCAAGCAGATCGCCGTCGCCGCCGGGGTGGTGCTGGTGCCGATGGTGCTCCTGGCGCTCCAGCCCGACATGGGCTCGGCGGTGATGTACGTGCCGATGGCCGGCGCCATGCTGATCGTCGCCGGGGTGCGCTGGCAGGTGCTGGCGGCGGCGGCGCTGGCGGTGGCCCTGGTCGGCGTCGGGGTGTGGACCTTCGCCCTCCAGGACTACCAGCGCGAGCGCGTCTACACCTTCCTCAATCCGCAGGCCGACCCGCTGGGCGCCGGCTACCAGGTGCAGCAGTCGAAGATCGCCGTCGGCTCGGGCGAGGTGCTCGGCAAGGGCTACGGCCAGGGCACCCAGAGCCAGCTCCGCTTCCTGCCCGCCCGCCACACCGACTTCATCTTCGCCGTCCTCGCCGAGGAGTGGGGCTTCGTCGGCACCGTCACCGTCCTCGCCCTCTACGCCGTCTTCCTGCTCAACGGCTTCCGCGTCGCCATGCGCGCCCGAGAGCGCTCCGCCATCCTCCTGGTGGTCGGCCTCCTCGGGCTGGTCGGGTTCCACGTCCTCTACAACACCGCGATGGTGGTGGGCTTCGTCCCCATCACCGGCATCCCGCTGCCCTTCCTGAGCTACGGCGGCAGCTTCACCGTGCTCAACTTCGCCATCGCCGTGCTGGTGCTGGGGATCGACGTGCGGCGGTACGCGAACGCGTAGGGACTCGCCGAAAGCGAAACGGG
>DATABP010000391.1:0-4584 GCA_036259515.1 Thermoanaerobaculia bacterium
CCGCCGCCTCGCGCACGATCCACGGCGCCGGATACGGGTGCCCCACCCCGGTGCGCAGGCCGGCGGTGTTGACGTCGAGCACCGACCCGGCCGCCGCCACCGCGTCGAGCGCGTCGAGCGCCGCCCGCCGCGCCGCCGGCGTGTCCACCGCGCCGAACGGCGCCGCCAGCTTGCGCACCAGGTCGAAGTGGCCCACCACCTCCGGCCGCAGCGTCTCGACCATCGCCGCCAGCGCCCGGTAGTAGGCCACCGCCACCGCCTCCAGGCCGCCGCGCGAGGCGATCGCCGCCGCCAGCTCGTCCGGCCGCCCGTCGATCACGTGCCCGTCGACGTGGTGCACCGAGCCGACCACGTAGTCGAGGCCGTGCCGCCGCCGGTGCTCGGCCATCTCGGCGGCCCAGGTTGCCTCCGGCACCACCTCCGCCTCGAAGCCGCGGAGGACGGTCAGGCGCCCGGCGAACAGGGGGACCAGCCGGCGGCTCTCCGCGGCGTACTCCTCGAAGTCGCGCACCAGGCGGGCGACGTCGAAGCCGTGGTCGCGCTCCTCCTGGTAGAGGAAGCGCTCGTCGCTCCGCGGCGCGTGCTCGGAGACGCCGTAGACCCGGAAGCCGGCCGCCACCGCCGCCTCGAGCACCTCCTCGAGCGTGCCCGCGGCGTGGCCGCAGAACTGGCCGCTGTGGCCGCCGTGGAGGGAGACCCGCCAGGGGGCGACGGGGACGGGGGGCGGCGGCGGGCTCATCGCCGGCGAGCGTATGCGACCGCCGCGCCGCCCATCCGCCGCGCGCCGCCCATCCCGACGCAAAACAACCCGGCGACCGCGAGGGCCGCCGGGCCGGGGGGAGGGAGGTCCCGCCGCCGCCGATCAGGTGTCGAGCGGCGAGGCGTCGCCCGGGTAGAGCTGACGGTAGCTGTCGGCCCACACCAGGATGCGCTTGACGTAGTTGCGGCTCTCGTCGATCGGCAGCGTCTCGAAGAAGTCGTCGAGGCGGCGGTCCGCTCCCTGCTCCTTCCACATCCGCTGGATGCGGTAGGGGCCGCCGTTGTAGCCGGCGAGCGCCAGCTCCACGTTGCCGTCGAACATGTCGAGCACGCGCGAGAAGTAGGTCGAGCCGAGGCGCACCGAGTAGGCGGGGTCGTAGAGCCGGGCGGCCGAGTACGGCATGCCCAGGCTGGTGGCCACCTCCTTGCCGGTCGCCGGCATCACCTGCATCAGGCCGCGGGCGCCGACCGGGCTGGTCGCCCGGGTGTCGAACACGCTCTCCTGGCGCACGATCCCCGCCACCAGGTGCGCCGGCAGCCCGGCCTCCTCGGCCTCGGCGCGGATGGTGTCCTCGTAGAGGAACGGGTAGAAGGCGCGCAGGATCTCGGTCGGGATCTCGCCCTGCGCGGCACCGCCCAGCTCGGGGAAGGCGCGCTTGAGCTCGGCGATGCCGGCGCGGCTCTTGCCGCCGCGGATGGTCATCAGCGCCTCGAGCGCGTGCTGGTCGCGCTGCTCGACGTCGGCGTAGACGGTGTCGACGATCTCGATCTCGCGCTTCGCCAGCTCGTCGAGCCCGAGGTCGGTGAGGAGCTTGGCGCGCTCGAGGCGCGGGTCGATCTTCCAGGTCTCGATCTCGCCCACCGCGGCCTGGGCGACGTCGGTGAGCTGCGGCTCCTCGCCGAGCCGCGCCAGCGCCTGGGTGCGGTAGAAGTCGTTGGTGTCCGAGGTGGCGACCAGCTCCTCGTAGATCTCGCGGGCGCGCCGGCGCTCGCCCAGCTCCTCGAAGGCGCGCGCCTTCCAGTAGCGGCCGCGGTGCGCCTGACGGTCGTCCGGGTAGAGCTCGGAGAGCTCGGTCCAGTAGGCGGCGGCGCTCGAGAAGTTGGCGGACTGGTACTCCTTCCAGCCCTTCTCCCACAGCGGGTCGGCGCCGGTACGGTCGGTGGGGTCGAAGCGGCGCAGCTCCTGGAGCACCGGCTTCTGCCGCTCGAAGCCCTCGTCGTCGAGGTCGGCGTAGAGGCGGCGCAGCGCGCGCACGGCGAGATCGACGTCCTCGCCCAGCTCGGCGACGCGCGAGAGGTGGCGGATCGAGGCGTCGCGGTACTGCCGGCGCTGGGCCTCGGTCAGCCGCTTGCCGCCGCCGCTGGCGGTCGCCAGGTCGGCGGTGGCGAGCGCCCGCTGCCACTCGACGGCGGCACGGTCGGAGGCGTCGCGCACCGGGGCGGCGTCGAGCGTCTCGAGGGCGTCCTCGGCGTCGTGGAGGCGGATCAGCGCCTCGGCCTTGACCAGGTGCCAGTCGAGGCCGCGGCCGGCGCGCGCCACGTCGTCGAGCGTGCCGAGAGCGGCGCTCGCCTGCTCGAGCGAGAGGAAGGTGCGGGCCCGCTCGACGAGGTCGGCGGGGGAGAGCACGGCGTTCCAGTCGAGGTCGCCGTCGCCCTGGCGCAGCACCTTGGTCACCCCGAGGGTGTTCGCCGTCCACGGCGAGTGGACGAGCAGCCGGCGGGCGGCCTCGCGGCGCACCGCGTCGTCGCCCAGCTCGCGGCCGATCCTCCACGCCAGCTCCTCGAGCTCGACGCGGATCTCGCCGGCGACCTCGTCGCGGCGCGCCTGCTCGATCAGCGCCAGCGCCTGGCGCGGCTGATCGGCGGCGGAGTGGAGGCGGGCGGCGGCGAGCAGCGCGCCCGGGTAGAGCGGCGAGCTCGGGTAGGCGCGGGCCAGCTCGGCGTAGTGGGCGAGGGCGGTGGCGTCGTCGTCCTCGGCGGTGGCGAGCTCGGCGAGCGTCCACAGGCGCCAGTCGCCGAGCAGGCCGGCGTCGGCCCCGGCGTCGGCGAGGTGCTCGGCGGCCGCCTCCTCGTCGTCGAGCGACCAGGCGGCGAGGCCGAGCAGGAGCTCGACGTCGCCCAGCGTGGCGCGCTCGTCGGCGGGCAGGTCGGCGAGCAGGTCCTCGGCGCGCTCGAGCTCACCGTCGCGGAAGGCGGCGGCGATCTCGGCGTAGCGCTCGGCCGGCAGCGGGCCGCTCTCGGCCTCGGCGGCGAGGATCGACGTGGGGTGGAACGAGCGACCGGCGAGCTTGGCTCCGCCCCACTCGGCGAAGATGGCCGCGGTCAGGACGCAGAAGAACAGCGCGATCGCAGCAAGCGCGTACGGCAGGTGCTTTCGGCCTTTGGAGTAGGTGCTGGTACGCAATTTGCTAGACCTCCTATCGTGCGGCACGGGCGGGCGACGCCCGGGTCGGTCGGAGCGGGCCGCATTCCAGTCCGCGTCATCTCGCGGACCCGCGGCCGTCCCCGTCAGCGGGACTCGGTTCCCTCGTCTCCTTTCGTTCTCATCCGGGTATCAAAACAGCTCCGGGAGCCGAGAATTCCGCCCGAAAACGCCTGTGCGGACGGGCGACTCCGCCTCTTCCTACGGACCGGCGGGGCCGCGCGTCGGGGCACCCCGGGCGCCCAGTGCTAGCCTGCGCCGATGAGCCCGCCGCCGCCCCCCGCCTTCGACTACCGCCGGTGGATCGCCGAGTCGCTCCGCCACGTCGTCCGTCGCGCGCTCGAGCAGGTGGCGGCCGAGGGTCTGCCGCCGGAGCACCACTTCCTCGTCTCCTTCGCCTCCGCGGCGCCCGGCGTGGTGCTGCCGGCCTTCCTCCGCGAGCGCTACCCCGAAGAGATCACCGTGGTGCTCGAGAACCAGTTCTGGGACCTCGTCGCCGACGAGGAGGGCTTCTCGGTCACCCTCGCCTTCGCCGGCTCCCGCCAGCGGGTGTTCGCCCCCTGGCCGGCGGTGACCGCCTTCGCCGATCCGGGGGCGCAGCTCGCGTTGCGCTTCGTGCCGGCGGACGGTGAGGAGGCGGAAACCGGCGCCGAGGAGGAAGCCGCCGAGGTCGCCGGAGGGGAGGAGAAGCCGCCGGCGGAGACGGGGAGCGGTGCCGGCGAGGTCGTCCGCCTCGACCGCTTCCGCCGCCGCCGCGAGGGCGATCCCGAAGCGAGCTGACCGACCGGCCGAGACCCCTCGGGTTCCGTAGCGGCCGGCCTCCGTGCCGGCCGTCTCACCGGGTCGTCCTCAGCCGCCGGCCGGCAGGAGCCCCATCTCGGCGAGCACCGCCTTGGCCAGCGGCAGCCGGGGCGCTGCGATCTCCTCGTAGCCGTCGCCGGTCAGGTTGAGCGCGAAGAACGCCGGCCCGTCCGGGCGCTCGACCCAGCCCACCCACCAGCCGACCCACTCGTCCGTGCCGCCGATCGGGCAGGCGCCGGTCTTGGCGTAGACGGTGGGGTGGTCCTCCTGCCGCAGGCCCTCGCGCAGGAGCGCCACGTGCTCGGCGGGGAAGCCGAACTCGCCGGCGTGGAGGCGGCGGAGGAAGCGCACCTGCTCGTCGGCGGAGAGGAGCAGCGACTCGCCGAGCCAGAACCGGTCGACGCCGGCGGAGAGGTCGCCGTTGCCGTAGTCGAGGCGGTCGACCTGGCGCTGCATCTCCTCGATGCCCACCCGGCGCGCCAGCTCCTGGAAGTACCACACGGTCGAGCGGCGGAGCGCCTTCGGGAGGTCCTGGTCCTCGTCCCAGGCGGGCGACCAGAAGTCCTGCCGCGGGTCGCGCGCCGGGTCGCGCGCCATGAAGC
>DATABP010000392.1:0-2097 GCA_036259515.1 Thermoanaerobaculia bacterium
CGGGCAGGGCCGGCGTCGCACCGCCGGCGGGCGCGGAGGATAGCACCGGGGAAGGGACGGCTCGGGAGGGGGAAGCGGCGGGGCGCCCGCCGCGGGACGGTGGAAAGACAAAAAAAGGGGGGAGGCGCCGCTGGTGATGGGGGGACCAGGACGCCTCCCCGCTGCGGAGGGGCTTGAGTGGTCGCCTGGCGGCGACCGCTTTCCTGCGACTGCGACTGCTTTCCTGTCCTGCGACTGCCGTGCCGCTTCCCTGCGTCCTGCGATCTATCCGGTGACCCGGATGCGGCTGATCACCCGGACCACGCCTTCGGTGGTGCGGGCGAGGTGCTCGGCCTCGAGCCGCGCGTCGTCGCTCTCCACGTCGCCGGTCAGCGTCACCACCCCGTCGCGGGTGTCGACGTCGATGTTCAGACCGGCGACCTCCGGGTCGGCGAGCAGCTTGGCCTTGACCTCGGAGGTGATCTCGGCGTCGTCCATCTGGTCGTCCGTCGACTGGTTGGTGGCGCAGCCGGCCAGCATCCCGACGATCAGGAAGGCGGCGAACCCCGCTGTCATGCTCTTGCGCGTCATCTCCCTCGTCTCCTCCCCTCGCGGCTCGCGGCCGCGGACTCGTCCTGCGATCTCCCTCGCGGCCGGCCGGATCGGACGGCGGGGCCGCTCTCACGCACGCGCCGGGCCTTTCTGCATCCTGTGTGCCAGCAGCCGATGAACGGCCGAAAAGCCGAGCGGCGACGGGCGATTGGCGCCGGCGACGCGTGCCGGGGCGGCGGCGAGGCCGGCGCGGCCGGGGTGGAAAATGGGGAGCCGCCTGGAAAGGATTACAGCGCCGCTGGAAGCCCCGCCACCCGCTCCGGCACCGCGTAGACGTTCGCCCGCTCGCCGCGCAGGAAGCCGACCAGGGTGATCCCGAAGCGCCGCGCCACCTCGACCGCCAGGCTGCTCGGCGCCGACACCGAGCACACCACCGCCACCCGGGCGGCGAGGCACTTCTGGAGGATCTCGAAGCTCGATCGCCCGGAGACCAGCACCACGCCGCGGGAGAGCGGCAGCCGGCCGTCGAGGAGGGCGCGCCCGATCAGCTTGTCGAGCGCGTTGTGCCGGCCGACGTCCTCGCGCACGGCGACCAGCTCGCCCTCCGGCGTGAACAGCGCCGCCGCGTGGAGTCCGCCGGTGGCGGCGAACAGCCCCTGGGCGGCGGCGAGGCGCGCGGGCAGGGCGGCGAGCGTCGCGCGCTCCACCGTCCACTCCACGGGGAGCGGCGCGCGGTCGCCGCCGAGCGACAGCGCCTCGAGCCCGGCCTTGCCGCACACCCCGCAGGCGCTGGTGGCGAAGAAGTGCCGCTCGAGCGGGGCGAGTTCGGGCAGGCGGGCGGCGGCGAGCTCGACGAAGACGCGGTTGTCGCAGCCGGCGGAGCCGGGGGCGGCGGGTCGAGAGGCGACAGGGTCGGGCGAGGCGATGCCGCGGAGGTCGGCGGCGGACGACAGCAGTCGCTCGGCGAAGAGGAAGCCGGCGGCCAGCTCGGCGTCGTGCCCCGGCGTCCGCATCGTCACCGCCACCACGCGCTCGTCGCCGCCGGCGCGGAGCCGGATCTCCAGCGGCTCCTCGGCGGCGAGGAGGTCGCGCTCGCGCCGCGCGTCGGCGGCCGTCAGCCGCACCACCGGCGCCGGCACCTGGCCGGGAGGGCCGGCTTTGCCTCCCGGCGGCGGCTCGACGGGCACCAGCGGCAGCCGGTCGCGTCGTCGAGCCGGTGCGCCCGCTGTCTTCGCCATGCGCCGAGCATAAACCCGGTTGACTTACGCCCGGATACCGCCTAGCGTCGCCGCATGGCACGGCGCGGGCTGCCCTACTGCGAGCTGCGGGCGGCGTCGGCGTTCTCGTTCCTCGACGGCGCCTCGCACCCGGAGGACCTGGTGGCGCGGGCGGCGGAAGTCGAGCTGCCGGCGATGGCGCTGATCGACCGCGGCGGGGTGTACGGCGCGCCGCGGTTCTACGGCGCGGCGAAGAAGGCGGGGCTCCGGGCGCGGGTCGGAGCGGAGGTGCCGCTCGCGTTGCGCGGCGAGCCGACACCCGGCCGCCGCGCCGCCGCCGAGCCGCCGG
>DATABP010000393.1:0-2512 GCA_036259515.1 Thermoanaerobaculia bacterium
GGCTCGCGGACGGCGCGCTGGTCCTCGCCGTGGCGGCGGGGGTCGTTTCGCCGGTCGCCGCCGCGCAGGTCGCCGATCCCGCCCTCGTCCTCCGCGAGGGCGCCGTCGCCCGCCAGCAGCTCGTCGGCGTCGGCCGCGACGTGGTGGTCGCCGGCCGGGCGCTCGCCGACGTCGCGGCGCTCGACGGCTCGGTGCGGGTGACCGGCGAGGTCGGCGGCGACGTCATCGTCCTCGGCGGCGACGCCGAGCTGGCGGCGACGGCGCGGGTGGCGGGCGACGTCTTCGCCCTCGGCGGCACGGTCGACGCGGCGCCGGGGGCCGTGATCGGCGGCCGGGTGGTGTCGCACCCGAGCTTCCGCTCCGCCTGGCTGACGCTGATCGAGGGGCCGACGCTCGGCCTCTCGGCGCTCGACCCGCTGGTGGTCGGCGGCAAGCTGGCGCTGGTCACCGCCTGGCTGGCGCTGACGCTCCTCCTCCTCGCCGTCTCCGGCCGCGAGATGGCGGCGACGGCGGACAGCGTCCTCGCCGAGCCGCTCAAGAACGCGCTCGCCGGCCTGACCGCCGTGCTCGCGCTGCTCCTCGCCGCGGTGCTCTTCTCGGCGCTCGCCGGGGCGCTGATCGGCGTGCCGCTGGTCGCCCTCGTCGTCCTCTTCGCCCTGGCGCTCAAGCTGTGGGGGACGGTGGCGGTGTTCCTCGCCGCCGGCCGAGTGCTCCTCGCCCGCCTCCCCGGGCGCCGCCGCCGTCCGACCGCGCTCGACGCCGCGATCGCCGGCGTGCTGGTCCTCGGCGTGGTGAAGCTCCTCCCCTGGGTGGGCGCCTGGGTGTGGACGGCGGTCACCCTCCTCGGCGTCGGCGCCACGCTGGCCAGCAAGTTCGGCCGGCGCGAGCCGTGGTTCCTGCCGGGGGCGGCGGCGGAGCGGGTGGGGTAGGCCGACACGGCCGGCCGCGATCAGCGGCCCGTCTCGACCAGCTCCTCCTCGACCACGTACTCCGCCAGCGCCTGGCCCGCCAGGCGGTTCCCCGCCACGCTCCAGTGGGTGTCCTGGAAGCGGTAGAGCGGCGGGCCGCCCGCCTCGTGGCGCCGGCGGAAGAGGGGGAGGAGGTCGAGGTGGGGGATGCGGCGGTCCGCGAGCCAGGGGAGGAGGCTCCGCTGCGGGCGGTCGAGGTCGAGCGCGAAGCCGGAGCGCTCGGCGATCCGCCGCGCCAGCGCGCGGTCGACCTGCCCCTCGTCGGGGATCAGGAGGAGCACGAAGCGGGCGCCGGAGGCCTCCACCTGGCGGGCGATCCTCTCCAGGAGCAGGTTGGCGCCGGCGACCAGGCGGCGGAAGCGGCCGGTGTCCGGCCCGGCGATCGCCAGGAGCCGGCCCTCCTCCATGTCGAGCCAGGCCTCCTCGGTGAGGAGCGGCGCGCCGGGGTCGAAGCCGCCGGCGTCGAGCGGCAGCACCTCGCCGCCTTCCGCCGCCGCCGCGCCGCCCGTTCCGCCCGCCGCCTCCGCCAGCCCGGTCCGCCGCCGCAGCGCGTTCCGCACCAGCCGCACGAGCACGCTCCGCTGGGCGAGGTCGCCCTCGAACGTCGACGCCAGCGGCTCGTCCCCCTCGTCGGTGAGGTCGTTGCCGACGAAGAAGCCGAGCACCACGAGATCGGCATCGAGCCGCCGCCCTTCGAGCTCCCACAGCCGCAGCTCGAACCGTGGCCCCACCGCCGGCATCCCCAGGTTGATCACCTCCACCGGTCGCCCGGTCGCCGCCCCGAGCTCGCGCCCGAGCACCTGGTGCCACAGCGCCTCGTACGGCACCCCGTTCGCCCCGAACGCGAACGAGTCCCCGAGCACCACCACCCGCAGCGTCCCCGGCGCCTTCTCCTCCCGGTACTCCGGCGTCCGGAACCCCCGCGAGCTCAACCGCAGCCCCGGCGTCTCCGCCAGCGGCTGGTACCCGAAGTAGCTCCCTTCGAGCAGCTCCCGCGTCGACCCCACCTCCTCGTACGCCGTCCGCACCGTCGGCGAGTAGGTCAACCCGTGGATCCGCGGCACGAGCACCCGCGCCGCCCGCAGCCCGGCCTCCGCCGCCAGGAAGGCCAAGAGCAGCCCGGCGAGAACGGCGACCGCGCGGCGCGCGATCCGGCTCGGAGGCCTCGTCGCCGGGACCCGCCGCGCCCGGCGGCTAGGCGAAGTCCGCAAGCTGGAGCACCTCGAGCCCTGGCAGGGTCGGCACGCGGCGGTCGTTGGTCACGAAACGGGTGCAGCCCGCGGCGACGGCGCCGGCGAGCTGGAGCGCGTCGGGAGTGCGGGCGCCGGTGGCGGCCCGGATCTCCGCCGCCGTCCGCAGCAGGGCGCCGTCGAGGTCGATCATGCGCAGGCCGCGGCTGAGCGATGTCTCGCAGCGCTCGGCGGGCGCGCGCTGGTTGCGGCGGAGGGGAGCCACTCCGTTGTTCCTCCATGATGGAGGAGCGACCGGCCCGCGTCAAGCGCGCCGCCTTGACCCTGCGCCGCCCCGCCCCGTACGCTCGCGCC
>DATABP010000394.1:0-4848 GCA_036259515.1 Thermoanaerobaculia bacterium
GCCACCCGGCCCTGCGCCGGCACGCCCCCCGCATGCCTCCTTCCCCAGGCGCCGGCCCGCCGCGCCCGCGCCGCCCTCGCCCCAGCCGGTCGCCCGCCATCCGGTATGCTGACCGTACTGCGGAGGGGGACCTCGTCGGCCACGACCCAGTCAGACCGGAGGACGCATGACGAACGACCCTCTCGACATCGGATTGATGGGCTTCGGCAGGATGGGCCGGAGCCTGTTCCGCATCCTGCACGACGCGCCCGACCTCAGGATCGCCGCGATCAGCGACATCGCGGACCACGACGCGCTGGTCTACCTGCTGCGCTTCGACACGCTGCTCGGCCGCTTCCCGCACGAGGTGAGGCTCGACGATGGCGTGCTCGAGGCCGGCGGCCGGCGCACCCGCATGCTCGCCGGCGCCAAGCCGGGCGACGTCGACTGGGGCGAGCTCGGCGTCCACACGGTGATCGACGTCTCGGCCCGCTTCCCGCACCGCGCCGAGATCGAGCGGCACCTCGAGCGCGGCGCGCAGCGGGTGATCCTCTGCGTGCCCTCGGTCGACCCGCCGGACATCACGGTGGTGATGGGGCTCAACGACGGCGAGCTGTCGCACCGCCACCGCGTGGTCTCGAACGCCTCGTGCACGGCGCACGCGGCGGCGCCGCTCCTCCACGTGCTCGGCGAGGCGTTCGGCCTCGAGCGCGCCTTCCTCAGCTCGGTCCACGCCTACAGCAACGTTCAGCGGCTGGCCGACGTGCCGGAGGAGGACCCGCGGCGCGGCCGGGCGGCGGCGGAGAACATCATCCCGCAGGAGACCAACGCCGGCGAGCTCCTCGTCGAGCTGATCCCGTCGCTGGCCGGCAGGCTGACCGCGCACTCGATCAACGTGCCGGTGCCCAACGGCTCGCTGGTCGACCTCGTCTGCTGGCACGAGCGGCCGATCGCCCGCGACGAGATCAACGAGGCGATGCGCAACGCCGCCGGCAGCCCCCGCTGGCGCGGGGTGCTCGACTTCGAGGACGACCCGATCGTCTCCTCGGACATCATCCGCTCCACCTTCTCGTCGACCTTCGACTGCCAGGCGACGATGACGCTGGGCGAGAACGTGTCGAAGACGCTCGCCTGGTTCGACAACTCGTGGGGCTACGCCCACCGGGTGGTCGACCTCATCCGCCGCTTCCGCGAGATCGACGGCGCGGCGGCCCAGGAGGCGGCGTGATGGCGGCCCGGGGTGGCAACGGCGACGCCCGCGACGGCGCCGTCCGCGTCGGCATCAACGGCTTCGGCCGCATCGGGCGCAGCGTCTTCCGCATCCTCGCCGACCGCGAGGAGGTGGAGGTGGTGGCGATCAACGACCTCTACGAGAACGAGCAGCTCGCCTACCTCCTGCAGTACGACACGGTGATGGGCAAGTTCGAGCGCGAGGTGACCACCGACGAGGAGCACATGTGGGTCGACGGCCGGCGCATCGAGATGACCGCCGAGCGCGATCCGGCCGAGATCCCCTGGGGCGAGCTCGGGGTCGACGTCGTCGTCGAGTCGACCGGCGCCTTCCGCACCCGCGAGAAGCTGGAGAAGCACCTCGCCGGCGGCGCCCGCAAGGTGGTGCTCACCGTGCCCTCGAAGGACCCGATCGACGCCATCGTCGTCCTGGGGGTGAACGACGACGTGCTGACCTCGGAGCACCGGCTGGTGTCGAACGCCTCGTGCACCACCAACTGCCTGGCGCCGCTCGCCAAGATCCTCGACGACGCGTTCGGCATCGAGGAGGGGTTCCTGTCGACCATCCACGCGTACACCAACGACCAGCGCCTGGCCGACGTGCCGCACAAGGACCTGCGCCGCAGCCGCGCCGCGGCGGAGAACATCGTGCCGACCACCACCGGCGCGGCGCGCGCCGTCGGCAAGGTCATCCCGCACCTGGCCGGGAAGCTCGACGGGATGGCGATGCGGGTGCCGGTGCCCGACGGCTCGATCGTCGACTTCGTGGCGCGCCTCCGCGCGCGGCCGTCGGCCGGCGAGGTCAACGCGGCGGTGCGCGAGGCGGCGGCCGGGCCGATGCGGGCGATCGTCGAGTACAGCGAGGTGCCGCTGGTGTCGACCGACATCATCGGCAACCCGCACTCGTCGATCTTCGACGCGCTGTCGACCCGCAGCCAGGGCGACGGCTTCGTCAAGGTGGTCGCCTGGTACGACAACGAGTGGGGTTACTCGTACCGGGTGGTCGACCTCATCGAGCGGATGGCGGCGCTCTAGGACGGCGCGAGGAGGACGGGCGACGAGGATGGGGAGCCGCGGAGGGGAGGGAACGGACGGCGCGCGCCGCGTCGGCATCTTCGGCTGGGGGATCGTCGCCCCACGCTCGGCGAACGTCGACGAGTTCGCGGCCAACCTCGAGGCCGGCGGCTCCTGGCTCGCCCCCTTCGAGGGCTTCGGACCCTCGAACTTCCTGGTCGGCGCGCCGAAGCTCGACTTCTCGCACTACCGGGCGTGGATCGACGCCCGCCACGCGCCGAACCGCTACCCGCGGCTGCTCGAGAAGATGGACCCCTGCACCCTCTACGCGGTGGCCGCCTTCGTCCAGGCGCTGGGCCAGAACGAGGGGATGGAAGAGGAGCTCGCCGCCCTCGGCGGCCAGGCCCACGTCTACGTCGGCACCGGCCTGGGGGCGATGTCGACCCTCTACGAGCAGTCGATCGCCTACCACCGCGCGCAGCGGCGCTGGGACCGCTTCTGGGCGCAGCCGGAGCGCAACGCGGCGCTCGCCGCCTTTCGCCAGACCGGCGAGCTCCCCCCCGGCGAGCCGCCGCCGCCCGACCCGCGGGCGATCGCCGACCCCGACGACCGCGCCGCGGCCGAGGACGTGTGGGACGCCTGGTGGGCGGCGCGCTCCGACCGCCTCGCCGAGTACCTCGACGAGCACCACGAGATCGAGGGGCTGGCCGTCCAGGGCGAGGTCGAGACCGGCAAGCGGGCGCTCCTGCGCGAGAAGCAGCGCCGCCACGCGCGGCTGACCGAGAAGCACGGCGCGCCGCCGCCTCCGTGGGGGGCGGTGTCGGCCAACCTGCTGTGGAACATCCAGAACACCCCGGCGTCGCAGATCTCGATCCTCGGCCGCATCACCGGCCCGGCGATCGCGCCGGGGGCGGCGTGCTCGACCTTCGGCGTGGCGCTCAAGCTGGGCATGGACGCCATCCGCCGCGGCGAGGCCAAGGCGGTGGTGATCGGCGCCACCGACGGGCCGCCCCACCCGCTGGTCGTCTCCGCCTTCTTCAACGCGCGCGTGCTGGCCGGCGACCGCGACGTCTCGAAGCCGCTGTCCGAGCTGCGCGGCACCCACGTCTCGGGCGGCGCGGCGGTGTGGATCCTCGGCGACCTCGAGCACTTCGCGGCGCTGGGCATGCGCCCGGTCGGGCTCGAGCCGCTGGCCGTGGGCGTGTCCTCCGACGCCGACCACATCATCACGCCGTCGAAGGAGGGGCCGCAGACGGCGATCCGCGCCGCGCTCGCCGCCGCCGGCGCGAGCCCCGGCGACATCGCCGGCTGGGACCTCCACGCCACCGCCACCCCGGGCGACTACCTGGAGGTCGAGAACCTGCGCGAGCTGCTGCCGGAGAGCGTGCTGGTCACCGCCCGCAAGGGGACCTTCGGCCACGGCATGGGCGTCGCCGGCGGCTGGGAGCTGACCGCGCAGTACCTCGGCTACGCCCGCGGCCGCCTCGATCCGACGCCGCTGACCGAGGCGGAGCTCCACCAGATGATCGGCGGCGTCCACCGGCGCTTCGTCTTCGACGCCCCGGTCGAGGTCGGCGCCTGCCCGGTGGGGAAGCTGTCGATGGGGGTGGGCGGGATCAACGCCTGCGTGATCTCGCGCCCCTGGCGGTGAGCGGGCCGGCGGCCGGCGCGGCGGCCGGCGGGGCGTGGCGCCGCTGGGGCTGGCTCCTGCCGCCGTTCGCCGTCGGCGCCTTCCTCCGCCTCTTCCGGCTCGGCCCGCAGCTCCTCCTCTACGACGAGCTCCACGCGCCGCGGACGGCCATCCAGCTCGACCTGCCGGAGATCCTCACCTCCTACCTGCCGTCGGACAACTCGATCCCGCTCACCGCGCTCTTCGAGCTCGTGGCCGGCTGGGGCGTCGAGCCGACCGAGCTCCACCTGCGGCTGCCGTCGATCCTCGCCGGCCTCCTGGCGCTGGTGGCGGTGCCGGTGGCGGCGGCGCGGCGGCTGGGGACGCCCACCGGCCGCTGGACGGCGTGGCTGGTGGCGGTCTCGCCGGGGCTGGTCGCCTACAGCCGCATCGCGCGCTCCTACATGCCGGTGGCGCTCCTCGGGTTCGTCGCGGTGATGGCCTTCGAGCGCTGGTGGCGGACCGGCCGGGCGCGGGCGGCGGCGGGCTACGTCGTCTGCGGCGGGCTCGCCGTCTGGCTCCACCTGGTCGCCGCGCCGTTCGTCGCCGCGCCGCTCGCCTGGTCCGGCGCCGCCAGGCTGAGAGCGCTGGCAAGCCGCCGCGGGGAAGGCCGGAGCCTCGCCGCGATCGCGCTGGTCGGGATCGCGCTCGCCGCCGCGCTGGCCGCCTTCCTGCTGCCGGCCTGGGACTCCTTCGCCGCCCTCCTGGCCGACAAGAGCGGCTCCGAGCGGCCGGCGTGGGACGCGCTGCCGCACCTCCTGATGCTCCAGGCGGGCGCCGTCCGCCCGTGGGCGGCGGTGCTGTTCTGGGGCCTGGCGGCGGTGGGGCTCGCCACCCTCTTCGCCCGCCGCCCCGGCTTCGCCGCGCTGACCGTGGCGCCGCCGGCCGTCAACCTCGCGGCGCTCCTCGTCGCCGCGCCGGTCGGCATCGCGGTGCCGCTGATCCTCAACCGTTAC
>DATABP010000395.1:0-8865 GCA_036259515.1 Thermoanaerobaculia bacterium
GGTGCTCGAGCCGCCGCTGCTCTTGGCGGACGAGCCGACCGGCAATCTCGACGCGGAGAGCGGCGAGCGGGTGTTGGATCAGCTCTTCGGCTTGCAGGCGCGGCATGGCACGACGGCGCTCCTGGTGACGCACAACCCGGAGATCGCGGGGCGGTGCGGGCGGGTGTTGGAGCTGCGGGACGGGGAGCTGCAACGGAAGGATTGAAGCTCGTCCTCCTCGCGGGAGCGAGGCCCCGTTCCCTCCAACGAACCGGCACATCGTGCTGCCCAGGTTCGGGTCGACCGCGCGGCGGGTGCAGTTCGACTCCAGGGGATAAAGAGACCGACGCGCGGTTCGCGGCTGCGGGCGCGGTCCCACCTCGCCCGGTGTTACCATCGACGCCTATCGCGACAGGCGGCTCGGCGGCCGCTGCGGTCCATCCGGGGGCGGCGGGAGCGGAGCGGAATGGCCCTTTCCGCCGAGCCGTTTGGGGTGTTCAGGCGACGAGAGTCGCGATCGCAGCAGGCAGCAGTCACCGGAGCCGGGAGAGCATGTTCGAGAAGTACAACGAGAAGGCGCGTCGGGCCCTGTTCTTCGCGCGCTACGAGGCGTCGAAGCTGGGCAGCCGGGTGATCGAGTCGGAGCACGTGCTCCTCGGCATCCTGCGGGAGGGCGAGGAGACGGTGGCCGAGGTCTTCCGCCGCTTCCAGGTCAAGCCCGAGGAGGTGCGGCGGGAGATCGAGGGCGAGCGGGTGTTCGTCGAGCGCATCTCGTCGACCGCCGAGCTGCCGCTGTCCGAGGAGTCGAAGAAGATCCTCGCCTACGCCTCGCACGAGGCGGAGTCGATGCTCCACCAGTCGGTGGGCTCGGAGCACCTGCTGATCGGGCTCCTGCGGGTCGAGGGCTGCGCCGCGATGCGCATCCTCACCCAGCACGGGCTCGACCTCTACACCGCGCGCGAGGAGGTGCTGGCGATCGCCCGCGAGCGCGAGGCGTCGCAGCAGAAGAAGGAGCTGCCGTTCCTCGCCGAGTATGGGCGCGACCTCACGACGCTCGCCGCCGAGGGCGGCTTCGACCCGCTGATCGGCCGCGACGACGAGGTCGACCGCATCGTCCAGGTGCTCTCGCGGCGGACCAAGAACAACCCGATCCTGCTCGGCGAGCCGGGGGTGGGGAAGACGGCGATCGTCGAGGGGCTGGCGCAGCGCATCGTCGAGAGCAAGGTGCCGATCTTCCTCGCCGGGCGCCGCATCGTGGCGCTCGACCTGTCGCTGATCGTCGCCGGCACCAAGTACCGCGGGCAGTTCGAGGAGCGGCTCAAGGGGATCCTGAAGGAGCTCAAGGAGGCGCGCGAGCTGATCGTCTTCATCGACGAGATCCACTCGCTGATCGGCGCCGGCTCGGCCGAGGGCTCGCTCGACGCCGCCAACATCTTGAAGCCCGCGCTCTCCCGCGGCGAGATCTCCTGCATCGGCGCCACCACGCTCAAGGAGTACCGGAAGTACATCGAGAAGGACCGCTCGCTCCTGCGCCGCTTCCAGGCGATCCAGGTCGACGCGCCGTCCGACGAGGAGACGCTGGAGATCCTCGAGGGCGTCAAGGAGCGCTACGAGGGCTTCCACAAGGTGCGCTACCGGCCGGAGGCGCTGCGCACGGCGATCTACCAGTCGAGCCGCTACATCACCGACCGCCACCTGCCCGACAAGGCGATCGACGTCATCGACGAGGCCGGCGCTCGGGTCAAGCTCCGCCGGGTGCGCGACACCCAGAACCTGCGCCGGCTGGAGCAGGAGATCCGCGACGTCGTCAAGGAGATGAAGGGCGCGATCTCCGACAAGGACTTCGAGCGCGCCGTCTACCTCCGCGAGCGCGAGATCGAGCTGCGCGAGGACCTCGAGCGCCTGCGCCGGGTGGCCGAGGAGGGCGGCGAGCTCGAGGTCACCCGCCGCGACGTCGAGGAGGTGATCTCCTCGTGGACCGGCATCCCGCTGAAGGCGCTCGAGTCCGTCGAGGCCGACAAGCTGATGCGGATGGAGGAGATCCTGCGCCAGCACGTGGTCGGCCAGGACCGCGCGATCTCGGCGATCAGCCGCGCCATCCGCCGCTCGCGGCTCGGGGTGTCGAACCCGCAGCGGCCGGTGGGGTCGTTCATCTTCCTCGGCCCGTCGGGGGTCGGCAAGACCGAGGTGGCGCGGCGCCTGTCGGAGTTCCTGTTCGGCAGCCAGAAGGCGCTGGTGCGCTTCGACATGAGCGAGTACATGGAGAAGCACGCGGTGTCGAAGCTGATCGGCTCGCCGCCGGGCTACGTCGGCCACGAGGAGGGCGGCCAGCTCACCGAGCGCGTGCGCCGTCAGCCCTACAGCCTGATCCTCTTCGACGAGATCGAGAAGGCGCACCCGGACGTCGCCAACATCCTCCTCCAGATCCTCGAGGACGGCACGCTGACCGACGCCTACGGCAACCACGTCGACTTCAAGAACACGCTGATCCTGATGACCTCGAACATCGGCTCGAAGCTGGTGATCCGGGGCGGCCGCATGGGCTTCGGCGAGGGCGAGGGCGACGCCGAGGAGACCTTCGACTTCCAGCGCGTCGAGGAGGAGATCCTCGCCGAGCTCAAGCGCACCTTCAGCCCGGAGTTCATCAACCGGGTCGACGAGGTGATCGTCTTCCGGCCCTTGTCGAAGTCGACGCTGCGGTCGATCGTCGACATCCTGCTCGCCGACGTCAACCTGACCCTCGCCGAGCGCGGGCTCGCCGTGTCGGTCGACGACGCGGCGCGCGACTGGCTGCTCGCCAAGGCGGGCATCGAGCCGTCGACCGGCGCCCGTCCGCTGCGGAGGACGATCCAGCGTCACATTCAGGACGCCGTCTCCGAGATCCTGATCAGCCAGCACGGCGAGCCGATCGAGGAGATCGCCGTCGGCGTCGAGGGCGGCGAGCTGTCCTTCGCGCCGCGGGTGCGGGAGATGGTCGCCGAGGAGCGCTGATCGGGCGCTGGAACGACCCTTGAACGACCGGCGGGCCGCTCCCGGTCCGAGGCTCGTGTAGGATCGCCCGCCGCCCGCGCCTCGACCCGCCGACGCGAACCGATGCACCGTCTCGCACCACCCACCAACGAGGCCGCCACGGAGCGGTCGGGGAAGCATCCGATGAGCCATCGACCCCGTGACCGGCGCCGTCCCGGCGCACCGCCCGCCGCCCTCCCGGCGGCCCTCGCCCTCGCCGTCTCCGCCGCCTTCGCCTTGGCGCTCGCCGGCGGCGCCGCCGCCCAGGAGCCCGAGCCGCCGCCGCCCCAGCCGCCGGCGCCCGAGGAGCTGACCGTCGACCCGGCGGTCCCCGAGCCGGCCGAGGAGCGGCCGCCCGCTCTCCAGGTGCCGCTGACGCTGGAGACCCAGGTGCCGGAGCGGGTCGAGGTCGGCGGCGAGGGCCCCGCCGGCTTCGAGGGGCAGACGATCACCGCCGTCGAGGTCCACGGCCTCCAGAACCTCTCCGAGGAGACGCTGCTCTACTACCTCGACGTCCAACCCGGGCAGACGCTGCGCCAGGGCTCGCTCGACAGCCGCATCCAGAGCCTCTGGCAGCGCGAGCTGATCGACGACCTCACCGTCCGCTACCAGCCGCACGAGGGCGGGGTGAAGCTGATCGTCGAGGTGGTCGAGCGGCCGATCCTGCGCTCGGTCGACTACCAGGGCCTCAAGAAGGTCAACCGCAGCGACATCCAGGACAAGATCGTCGACGAGCGGATCGCGCTCCGCGAGGGGTCGCCCCTGGCGCGCGGCGAGCTCGCCCGGCTGGAGGCGGCGATCGAGGAGGTCTACGCCGACAAGGGCTACCGCTTCGCCGACGTCGAGTACCAGCTCGAGCCGTCCGGGCCGGCCGAGGTGCGGGCGGTGTTCACCGTCGACGAGGGCACCCGGGTGCGCATCTCGGACATCGGCTTCGAGGGCAACACGGTGTTCCCCGACTGGCGGCTCGAGCTCGAGATGCGCAAGCAGGCCGACACCGGCCCGATCAGCCGCCTGCTGCGCCACGACATCTACAACCCCGGCAAGCTCGAGGAGGACCTCGAGAAGATCCGCGAGATGTACCGCCAGCGCGGCTACAAGAACGTCACGTTGGGCGAGCCGGAGGTGGAGCTCGCCGAGAGCGGCCGGCGCCGCCGCCTCGAGGTCACCGTGCCGATCGAGGAGGGCGAGCGCTTCCGCTTCGGGGAGATCCGCATCGAGGGCAACGAGGTCTACAGCGACACGGCGCTCCTGCGCGTCTTCCGCAACCGCTCCGGCGAGTGGCTCAAGGCCGACCTGATCGAGGAAGGCCTCGAGTCGGTGCGCGAGCTCTACGCCAACACCGGCTACATGTTCGCCCGCGTCGAGCCGGAGATCCTCGAGCGCGACGACAACGTCGCCGACGTCGTCATCCACGTCGACGAGGGCGACCAGTTCCGGGTCGGGCGCATCGACTTCCGCGGCAACACGCGGACGATGGACAAGGTGCTGCGCCGCGAGCTGCGGGTGCAGGAAGGCTACGTGATCAACGTCGCCGCGCTCCGCAACAGCGTCTACAAGATCAACCAGCTCGGCTACTTCCAGCTCAACGAAGAGGAGCCGGTGGAGATCGACGTCGACCCGGAGGGGAAGCTCGTCGACCTCACCTTCGTGGGCGACGAGGCCGACCGCACCGAGCTCCAGTTCGGCGGCGGCTGGAGCGAGTTCGACGGCTTCTTCGGCCAGTTCGCGGTGCGCACCCAGAACTTCCTCGGCCGCGGCGAGAGCGTCTCGGCGTCGTTCCAGACCGGCCGCCGGCAGGACTTCTTCGACCTCGGCTACTTCGTCCCCTGGTTCCTCGACCGCCCGCAGACGATCGGCGTCCAGGTCTTCTCGCAGAGCTACGACTTCGAGTTCTTCAACCAGGAGGAGGAGTACGCGCAGACGATCGAGGGCGGCACGCTGACCTACGGCCGCTCGTTCCGCCTCTTCAACTCGATCTCGATCGCCTACACCCGCGCCCGCTACGAGGAGCGCGGCGAGATCTTCGACCCGCTGACCGGCGAGGTGACGATCATCGAGCGCGAGGCGATCGACAGCTCGTCGATCCGCCCGGTCTACGTCTTCAACTCGGTCGACAACCGCTTCGAGCCCACCCGCGGCACCCGCTTCGCGCTGTCGTCGGAGTACTCGGGCGGCCCGCTCGGCGGCGAGGACAACTTCGTCAAGCCGGAGGTGACGCTGACGCTGTTCCGGCCGATCGGCAAGACCTTCCCGGTGCGCAACGTCTTCGGCCTCAACGCCGAGGCCGGCTACCTGCGGCCGTTCGAGGAGGGCATCGACTCGCGGCTGCGCTTCTACTTCCTGGGCGGCGAGCGCTCGATCCGCGGCTTCGCGCCGCGCTCGCTGGTGCCGGTCAACGCCAACGGCGACGTGCTGCGCGACGAGTTCCTCCGCGTCCAGGGCGGCGACCGCTTCGCGCAGCTCAACCTCGAGTACCACTTCCTCGCCGGCGGGCCGTTCCGCGTCGTGCTGTTCTCCGACGCGGCGAACATCTGGGCGCCGGAGCAGGACCTCGACTTCGAGCGGCTCTACTGGACCGCCGGCGCCGAGCTGCGGGTGCTGGTGCCGGTGTTCGGGGCGCCGCTCCGCTTCATCTACTCGTTCAACCTCGGCGACGAGCCGCCGCGCGGCAGCAACGACTTCGAGGACTTCCAGTTCAGCATCGGAACCACCTTCTAGCGCTGGAATCGGCGCCGCGGAGCGCCGGTTTTCACCGGAGTCCCGGCGCCCGCGCGATCGTCCTCCGGTCGGCCGCGCGAGGTCCGCGCCGGGCCGCCGAGCGCCACCCCGTGACGAAACCGCACCCGCGGAAAGAACAATCGAGGAGTCCCATGTCCACGTCCAGGTCCCGCTTCCGTTCCCGCCGCCTCTCCGCCGTCGCCGTCGCCGCCGCCCTCGCGCTGGGCGCCGCGGCGCCGCTCGCCGCCCAGGGGCAGAAGATCGCGATCATCGACACCGAGCGCATCCTCACCGCCTCGACCACCGGCAAGGCGGCGCTCGAGAGCCTGACCGCGCTGCGCGAGCAGAAGACGCAGCAGGGCCAGGCGCTCGAGGCGCAGCTCACCGACCTCCAGAACCGGCTCCAGGAGGGGCGGCTGTCGCTCTCCGACGACAAGATCGCCGAGCTCCAGCGCCAGGTCGAAGACAAGGCGCTCGAGATGCGCCGCTTCCAGGACGACGCCAACCGCGAGCTGGCGACCAAGCGCGACGAGGTGCTCGCCCAGGTCGACCAGAAGGTGATGCCGGTGATCAACCGCTTCGGGCAGGAGCAGGGCTACGACCTGATCTTCCGCAAGTTCGAGAGCGGGCTGATCTACGCCGCCGACGCGGTGGACATCACCGACGAGGTGATCGCCGCCCTCGACGGCGGCAGCGCCTCCGGGAGTTGAGGCCGCCGGTGACCGCCGGCGGGGGAGGGCCGACGCTCGCCGAGCTCGCCGCCCGGGTGGGCGGCGAGGTGCGGGGCGACGGCGGTCGGCGGGTGGCCGGCGTGCGCACCCTCGCCGACGCCGGCCCCGAGCACCTCGCGCCGCTGACCCACCCGCGCTACCGCGAGGAGGCGGCGGCGAGCCGCGCCGGCGCCTTCCTCGTTCCGGCGGCGAAGCGCGCGCTCCACGCCGCCGTCGGCGGGCGCGACCTCCTGCTGGTCGCCGACCCGCCGCACGCGCTCGCCGTCCTCCTGCCGCTCTTCCATCCGCCGCACCGCCCCCCGCCCGGGGTCCATCCGACGGCGGTGATCGGCGAGGGCTGCGCGATCGACCCCTCCGCCCACGTCGGGCCCTACGCGGTGATCGGCGACGGCACCACGGTCGGCGCCGGCGCCGCGGTGGAGGCGCTGGCGGTGGTCGGCCGGGGCTGCGCGATCGGCGCCGGCGCCCGCCTCCGCCCGCACGCCGTGGTCTACGACGGCTGCGTGGTCGGCGACGGCGGCGAGCTCCACGCCGGCGCCGTGGTCGGCGCCGACGGCTTCGGCTTCGCCAGTCGGATGGTCGACGGCGAGCTCCGCCACACCAAGGTGCCGCAGGTCGGCCGGGTGGTGCTCGAGGCCGAGGTCGAAGTGGGCGCCAACAGCGCCGTCGACCGCGGCGCGCTCGGCGACACCCGCGTCGGGGCGGGTAGTAAGATCGACAACCTGGTCCAGGTCGGCCACAACTGCCGGCTGGGGCGGGGCGTCCTGCTCTCCGGGCAGGTCGGCTTGGCCGGCAGCGCGACGCTCGAGGACGGGGTGGTGATGGGAGGGCGCTCCGGTGCCTCGGGCCACCTGACGATCGGCGCCGGCACGCAGGTGGCGGCGACCGGCGTGGTGATGCAATCGGTGCCGCCCGGCCGCAGGCTCGGCGGCAACCCGGCGGTCGAGCTCTCGGCATGGCGGCGGCAGGTGGCCGCGCTCGGGCGGCTCGGCGACCTGGTTCGCCGGCTGCGCGCCGTCGAGCGGCGGCTGGGGATGACGCCCGGCGGCGACGACGAGCCTTCGGCCGCCGCGCCGGCGGACACGGGGGAGGAGGAGAACGGGTGACGAGCGGAGAGGCGGCGGCCAACTGGGACGTGCGCTGGGTGATGTCGGTGCTGCCGCACCGCTACCCGATCCTGCTCGTCGACCGCGTGCTCGAGATGGAGCCCGGCAAGCGCATCGTGGCGCTCAAGAACGTGACCATCGACGAGCCGTGGTTCGCCGGCCACTTCCCGGGCCAGCCGGTGATGCCCGGCGTGCTGCTCGTCGAGGGGATGGCGCAGGCCGGCGGCGTGCTGCTGCTCCACGCCCTGCCCGACCGCGAGAAGAAGCTCGTCTACTTCACCGGCATCGAGAACGCCCGCTTCCGCCGCCCGGTGGTGCCCGGCGACCAGGTGCGCTACGAGGTCGAGGTGCTCCGCCTGCGCGCCACCTTCTGCAAGCTCGCCGGCCGGGTGACCGTCGACGGGCAGCTCGCCGCCGAGGCGACGATCGCCTCGGCCACCGTCGACCGTCCGGCATGACCGTCCGCATCCATCCCACCGCCGTCGTCGACCCCTCCGCCGAGCTCGGCGAGGGCGTCGTCGTCGGCCCGCTCGCCGTCGTCGGCCCCGGGGTGACGCTCGGCCCGGGCTGCGAGGTCGGCGGCCAGGCGCAGGTCCAGGGGCCGAGCCGCTTCGGGCGCGACAACCGCATCTTCCCCCACGCCTGCGTCGGCTTCGAGCCGCAGGACCTCAAGTACAAGGGCGAGGAGGTGCGCCTCGAGGTCGGCGACCGCAACCACTTCCGCGAGCTGACCACCATCCACCGCGGCACCGCCGGCGGCGGCGGGGTGACGACGATCGGCAGCGACAACCTGTTCATGGCCTACTCGCACGTCGCCCACGACTGCCACGTCGGCGACCGCACCG
Organism: Thermoanaerobaculia bacterium; assembly: GCA_036259515.1. Classification (GTDB taxonomy): domain Bacteria; phylum Acidobacteriota; class Thermoanaerobaculia; order Multivoradales; family JBCCEF01; genus DATABP01. Next base: position 8,392 of record DATABP010000395.1, read on the forward strand.
TCTTCGTCAACGGCGCCACCCTCGCCGGCCACGTCGAGGTGGGCGACGACGCGGTGATCGGCGCCTACTCCGCGGTCCACCAGTTCTGCCGCGTCGGCCGCCACGCCTACGTCGGCGGCTACACGGTGGTGACCATGGACGCCCTGCCCTACTCCAAGACTGTGGGGCAGAAGGCGACCTACTACGGCCTCAATACGATCGGCCTCCGCCGCAAAGGCTTCACGCGCGAGTCGGTCGCCCGCCTCGAGGAGGCGATGAAGCTCCTCGTCCACTCCGGCCTCAACACCGGCCAGGCGATCGAGCGGATCGAGGCGGAGCTCGGCGGCGAGCCGGAGATCGACGACCTCCTCGCCTACCTGCGCGCCGCCAGGCGCGGCGTGATCAAGACGCCCCCGGGGCGGCGCGGCGAGCGCGGCGGCGGGGGAGGCGTGGTCGCCGACGACGGCGACGACGGCGCGGCGCTCGCCGGGGCGG
>DATABP010000396.1:0-1754 GCA_036259515.1 Thermoanaerobaculia bacterium
CTCCCGAGACCCTCGATCGCCTTCCGGCTCAAACCGCTCAGGCTATCCCCGCCTCCTCCAGGGTCCCCATCTCGGCCATCACCCGCGCCGCCGCCTGCACGAGCGGCACGGCGAGCAGCCCGCCTGTCCCCTCGCCGAGGCGCATCCGCAGGTCGAGGAGCGGCTCGAGACCGAGCTTCCGCATCGCGACCGCGGCCCCTGGCTCGACCGAGAGGTGCCCGGCCACCAGGTAGTCGGTCGAATTGGCCGCGAGCGAGCGGGCGACGAGCGCCGCCGAGTTCGAGACTACGCCGTCGAGGAGAACGGGGACGCCGTAGACGGCGCCCATCAGGATCACGCCCACGAGCGCCGCGTGCTCCAGCCCGCCTACAGCGCCGAGCACGCCTATCGGGTCGGCTGGGTCGGGATCGTGAAGCCCGAGCGCCCTGTCCACCACCGCCGTTTTGACCTCCAACGTCGCGTCGTCGATGCCGGTGCCGCGGCCTGTCACCTCCCCGGCGGGGCGTCCGGTGAAGGCGGCGACGAGGCAGGCGGCTGGGGTAGTGTTCCCGATCCCCATGTCCCCGGTGACCAGCAGGTCCACGCCGCCGCTCTCGACGAGCTCCTCGGCGACGCCGGCCCCGGCGAGCACCGCCCGCGCGGCCTCCTCGCGGCTCATCGCCGGTCCCTCGCTCAGGTCGTCGGTCCCCGCCCGCACCTTCGCGTCGCGCAAGCGCGGGTGACGCTCGAGGTCCGAGGCGATGCCGACGTCGAGCACGCTGACCCGCGCCCCGACTGTCCCGGCGAGGGCGTTTACGGCCGCGCCGCCGGCGCAGAAGCTCCCTACCATCGCCGCCGTCACCTCTTCAGGCCACGGCGAGACGCCCCGGGCGAGCACGCCGTGGTCCCCGGCGCAGACCACGACCGCCGGGTTCTCCGGGACGGGCGGCGGGGACCGGCCCGCCATCCCCGCGAGGCGCGCCCCGAGGTCCTCGAGCCGGCCCAGGCTCCCCGGCGGCTTGAGGAGGCGCCGGTGCAGCTCGCGCGCGGCCTCCGCCGCGGCCGCGTCGGCGGGCTCGACCTCCGCGGCGAGCTCCCTTACCCGGTCCTCGAGCGCCACGGCTAGTGGTGGTGATGGCCGTGGTCGTGGCCCGGCTCGTCGGGGTGGTAGTGCGGGGTCGCGGGGGCGCCGACCTTCTCCTCGAAGCCGGGGAGGGCGACGCGGTGGACGCAGACGTCGCAGTTCATCCGGATGTCGCCCTCGAAGGACTCGCGGTAGCGCTCCAGCACCAGGTCAGCCACCCTCGCGTCGGGCCCGAAGTAGCCGGCGTAGCGCATCTCGAAGCCGGGATTTTCGACGGCGCAGGCCTCGCTCTGCTCGCGGATGCGCTCCTCGAGGACGCCGGTGAAGAGAAAGTAGGAGAAGACGGCGACGCGCCGGAAGCCGAGCCTCCTGCACCGGTCCAGCGCGTCCGGAACGCCCGGGGGGGCGAGGCTCACGAAGGCGCTCTCGACGAGCGGGTAAGGGCGGCCCTCGAAGAAGAGGCGGGCCATCTTCGCGAGGTCGCTGTTCGCATCCGGGTCGGAGGAGCCGCGGCCGACGATCAGGACCGCCGTCTCTTCTCTCTCGTCTTCAGGGACCACGGCGGAGACGCGCTCGTCCATCAGGTCGAGGAGCTCGGGGCGGATGCCCAGGGCGCGGCCGTAGTGGAAGCCGAGGTCAGGATGGGTCAGTCTCTCGCGCACCAGGGTCGCGGGGATGTCGTCCTTGGCGT
>DATABP010000397.1:0-2719 GCA_036259515.1 Thermoanaerobaculia bacterium
CCCCCCCCCCCCCCCCCCCCCCCCCCCCCCCCCCCCCCCCCCCCCACCCACGCGGCCCGAGCGCAGCGAGCCGCACCCCGCCCTACCCCGTCGCCAGCTCCCGAATCCGCTCGAAGTCGACGTCCTCGCGGTGCCCGATCCACTGCTCGCGGATCTCGCCCCCCGGCCCGACCACCACCACGAACGGCACCGCCGACACGCCGTGGTCGCGCGCGTAGTCGCGGTTCTCGTCGCGGTAGACCGGGAACGTGGCGCCCTTGGCGGGGAACTCGGCGAAGCGCTCCGGGCGGTCGGCGCTGATGCCGATGATCGGCACGCCGGCGAGCGCGCCGCCCTCGATCTCCGGCCGCCAGTGCTCGAGCGTCATGCCGCAGGCGCCGCAGTCGATGGAGAGGAACATCACCACCCCGCCGCCGCCGGCGAGCTGCGCGAGGTCGTGGCTCTGGCCGGAGGTGTCGAGCACCGTGCCGGCGGGGAGGGCGGCGCCGGGGACGAGGTCGGTGTCGACCTGCGGCGGACTCGGCGCCCGGCTCTGCCGGAGCTGCATGCCGGCCCACACCCCGCCGAAGGCGGCGACGAAGACGAGGGCGAGGAAGCCGGCGCCCCGCGCGAACTCACGCCTGGTCATCGCGTCAGCAGGTGATGATCTGCGGGCACTGGATGTCGTCGGTCGGCTTGCAGGACTCGCCGCCCGTCGAGGTCGTGCAGCAGCGCAGCGGAGCGCCGGTACACGAGCACTTGTAGGTGCAGTTGCCCTGCAGGCCGCCGCCGCCACCGATGGCCTCGGCCGGAGGGGCGAAGGCGCCGAGGGTGAAGGCGAGGGCGAAGACGAGGGAGAGGGCGGCGAAGAGCTTGCGCATCGGTCAGGTCTCCTCTGGCTCGGGTTCGGCGGGCACCGGCGGCGCTCGGAGCACCGCGGGCGAGGGAATCCCTACTCTCTTGGTGTCGCCGGAGAGCGGCGGCGGGACAGAGCGGCCGCGCCGTCCTCACCGCCGGTAGCCGGCCACCGTCCGCGCCCGCACGCCGGGCCGGCGCACCTCGACCTCGACCCGCCGCCAGCTCCCGTCCTCGCCGGCCGGCGGGTAGTAGCCGAGCCGGTACTGCGCCGCCAGCTCCTCGCGGATCTCGGCGTAGTACGGCGCCAGGTCGTCGCCCCGCCGCACCACCCAGGCGCGGCCGCCGGTCGCCTCGGCGATCCGCTCGATCCGCCCGCCGAGCGACGGCAGGATGCCGAGGTCGAGGCCGCCGAGCCGCGCCGCCTCGGCGTTGGCGACGATGGCGTAGACCGGCACCCCCACCCGGCGCGCGAAGTCGAGCGCGGTGTCGAAGCCGAGGTCGCCGTCCTCGTCGGCGCCGTCCGAGTAGAGGAGCAGCGCGCGGCGGCCGGCGGCGCCCTGGAGCTGCACCAGCGAGAAGACCACCGCCTCCCACAGCGAGGTGCGGCCGTCCGGCTCGAGCGCGCGGGCGGCGGCGCGCAGGCGGCCGAGGTCGCGGGTGGGGCCGGCCGCGAGGCGGGCGCGGTCGTCGAAGTCGACCAGGAAGGCCTGGTCGCGCCCCGGCACCAGGTCGTCGAGCACGGCGAGCGCCGCCTCGCGCACCTCGGGCAGCTTGACGAACATCGAGGCCGACGAGTCGAGCGCCAGCCCGAGGGTGAGCGCCAGCTCGGAGGCGTCGCCGAAGGTGGCGATCTCCTGCGCCCGGCCGTCCTCGCGGACGACGAAGTCCTCGCGCGCGAGGCCGCGCACCGGCCGGCCGTCGGCGCCGGCGGCGACCACGTAGAGCTCGGTCAGCGCCACGTCGACCCGCTCGGCGGGGCCGGCGCCGTTGAGCAGCACGGCGTCCTCGGCCTCGCCGCCGTCGAGCGTGCGCGCCACCGCGCGGAGCAGCCCCTGCGGCGCCTCCGGCGGCACCATCAGGCGGTGGCGGAAGGGCGGCTGGAAGAGGGTGGCGACGCGGCGGTCGCGCCAGTAGAGCTCCACCCGGTCGAGGCGCCGTCCCTCCGGCACCTCGACCTCGGCGGCGACGGTCACCAACCCGATGGCGCGGCCGCCGGCCGGCTCGACCAGCCGCACCCGCAGCCGCCCGGAACCGCCGTTGACCGTCGTCTCGTCGCGCCCCAGCTCGCCGCCGGCGGCGTCGAAGGCGATGGCCTCGACGCGCCGCGGCAAGGGCAGCCGGCCGAGGTCGAGGACGGCGGCGAACGGCGCCGCGGCGACGACGGCGGCCCGCCGGCCGTCGAGCCGCAGCTCGACCCGCGCCACGTCCGGCGCCACCACGGTCTCGAAGCGGACGCGGCCGGCGAGCATGGCGCCCTCCGGGCGCAGCAGGTGGACGGCGCCCGGGCCGGGGAGGACGCCGGCGGCGGCGTCCCAGCCGGCGCTCGCCGCGGAGGAGGCGAGGTCCACCACCCCGGCGAGCGCGCCGCCCCAGGCCCCGGAGCGCGGCTCCTCGACGAGCACGGCGACGCGGTCGGCGGAGGCGGGGAGATGGAGAGTGCCGCGCCAGGTCCAGGGGTCTCCAGGGGAGGAAGGCGGGAGGTCCACGGCCGGCGAGGCCGGAGCGCCGCTCGCGGAAGGCGACGAGGAGGGGTGACCTTCGGCGGCGCGAGCCGGTCGCGCCGGCAGCCGGCGCTGCTCGAGGCGCGGCAGCCCGTCGTCGCCGACGGTGGCGAAGGTCAGCCGCAGCTCGGCGCCCGGCGGCGCGGCGAGGCCGCCGACCT
>DATABP010000398.1:0-4317 GCA_036259515.1 Thermoanaerobaculia bacterium
GAGATCGCCTTCCGCCCCATCGAGGAGGCGGACACCGACCTCCTCGCCCGGCTCTACGCCTCGACCCGCTGGGAGGAGCTCGCCGCCGTCGACTGGACCGACGAGCAGAAGACGGCCTTCCTGCGCTTCCAGTTCGACGCCCAGTCCGACCACTACCGCAAGCACTACCCGAACGCCAGCTTCGACGTCGTGCTGGTCGACGGCGAGCCGGCCGGGCGGCTCTACGTCGACGAGTGGGAGCGGGAGATCCGGCTGGTCGACGTCGCGCTCTTCCCCGAGCACCGCGGGCGGGGGATCGGCACCCGGCTCCTCCGCGGCTTGATGGAGCGCGCCGAGCGCGCCGGCAAGGCGCTGTCGATCCACGTCGAGGGGTTCAACCCGGCGCTCCGCCTCTACGAGCGCCTCGGCTTCGCCCGCGTCGGCGAGCACGGGCCGTACCTGTTGATGGAGTGGCGGCCGCAGACCGCGCGGCCGCCGGCGTAGCGACCGACTGCTAAGTGAAGATCGCCTCGTAGTCGGTGCCCTCGCCGTCGCGGCGGATGGGGACCAGGAAGATCTCCTGGGCGCCGAGGGCGTCGTGCTCCACGCGGTAGATGCGCTGCGGCAGCACCGGGTCGCGCGGGCCGCGGAAGACGAGGCCGAACGGCTGGCGGCGCTCGCCGGCGCCGTCGGCGCGGGTCAGCGAGCGGGTCTCGACCAGCCGCAGGGCGAGCGGCTCGGGGAGGCCCTCGCCGGAGAGCCGGAAGCTCGATTCGCGGAGCGGCTCGAAATCGGCCAGGCGGAGGTCTTTGAGATCCGGCACGGGGGTCTCCTCGCGGTTCGTTCGGCAGGGGGTGGAGGGGCGATTCTCCGGCGCGCCGGGGCCGCCGTCAACCGCCGGCCGGCGCCGTCCTTGCAGCCCGCGGCCCGCGGACGGGCGGGCGGCGCCCGAGGGCTATGATCGTCGCCGCCCCCCGGACCTTCGGCATGCTCGGACTCCCCCTCGAACCCCACGAGCTCGACGTCGACAACCTCGGCGAGCGGCGCTTCCGGTCGCCGCTGCCGCTGCCGCCGCCGGACTCCGGCTCCTCCGGCAGCTTCGTCGCCGACAAGACGCGGGTGCGCTGCCGCATCGAGGTGCCCTCGTCCGGCGAGGACGGCGACGCCTGCTTCGAGAAGGCCGGCCCGCGGCGGAAGCTCTACTTCGAACCCAAGAAGACGCGGGCGGCGATCCTCACCGCCGGCGGCCTCTGCCCGGGGATCAACAACGTCGTCCGCTCCGCCTTCAACCAGCTCCACTACCGCTACCGGGTGCCCGAGGTGCTCGGCATCCGCTACGGCTTCCAGGGGCTCAACCCCTCGGCCGGCCATCCGCCGATCGCGCTCACCCCCGACCGGGTGGAGGGCGTCCACAGGAACGGCGGCACCTTCCTCGGCTCCTCGCGCGGGCCGCAGAACGTGGCGCTGATGGTCGACTTCCTCGAGGAGCGGGAGATCGACGTGCTGCTCTGCGTGGGCGGCGACGGCACCCAGCGCGGCGCCCACGCGCTGTCCGAGGAGGCGCGCCGCCGCGGGCTCGACATCGCCATCGTCGGCATCCCGAAGACGATCGACAACGACATCCCGTTCGTCTACCGCTCGTTCGGCTTCGACACCGCGCTCGAGAAGTCGCGCGAGGTGATCCAGGGGGCGCACGTCGAGGCGCGGGGGGTGCCGAACGGCATCGGGCTGGTCAAGCTGATGGGGCGCTACGCCGGCTTCATCGCCGCCGGCGCCACGCTCGCCAGCCAGGAGGTGAACTTCGTCCTCGTCCCCGAGGTGCCGTTCCAGCTCGACGGCCCGGACGGCTTCATGGCCGTGCTCGAGCGCCGGCTCGACGACCGCGAGCACGCCGTGGTGGTGATCGCCGAGGGCGCCGGCCAGCACCTCTTCCCCGAGCCGGAGAGCCGCCGCGACGCCTCCGGCAACCTCAAGCTCCACGACGTGGGCCTCCTCCTCAAGCAGCGCATCACCGACCACTTCGCCGCCCGCGGCAAGCCGGCGTATCTCAAGTACCTCGACCCCTCCTACCTCATCCGCTCGATCCCGGCGAACACCTCGGACAGCCTCTACTGCGACTCGCTCGCCCGCCACGCCGTCCACGCCGCGCTGGCCGGCAAGACCGACATGCTGATCGGCTACTGGCACAACGTCTTCATCCACGTCCCGATCCCCGCCGTCACCCGCCGCAGCAAGCGGCTGGACCCGCAGGGAGGCGTGTGGATGGCGGTGCTCGAGGCCACCGGCCAGCCGCCGCGCTTCGGGATGCCGGTCCCCGAGGCGGTCGGCGAGGAGGAGCCGGCGCCGCTGCCCGGCGGGCGGGGCGGAGGGTAGCGGCGGGCCCCGGCCGCCCGCGTGCCGCCCCGCCCCCGCTCCGTCGCTGCCCTCCGCGGGGTGGTGAAGAGCTCCGGCGACGTGGGCGCCTCCTCTCGGCCTCCTCGGAAGGCGGTGTCCGCGCGATTCGCCGCCCTCTGAGCGCCTCGGAACGCGGCATCTCTGCGGAACGGGCCGTTCCCAGGGCCTCCGAACGCCCCTCTCGCGGTCTCGACCTCGTTCCGAGGCGCTCAGGAGCGCCCGTCGGCGGAGATCGACACGTTCCGAGGTGCTCGGAACGGCCCCGTCGGCGGAGATCGTCGCGTTCCGAGGTGCTCAGAACGGCCTGTCGGCGGAGATCGACGCGTCCCGAGGTGCTGCGAACGGCTCGTCGGCGGAGATCGTCGCGTTCCGAGGTGCTGCGACCGGCTCGCACTTCGCGTTTGTCCCGTTCGGAGGTGCTGCGAAGGCGACGGGTTGTAAATTCGTCCGCCCTGGAGGCTAGTCGGCGCCGAACGCCATCGTCGTCATCAGCGCGTTCTCCGCCTGGCGCGAGTCGAGGCGGGTGTGCTGGACGACGACGGGGACGTCGGACTCGAGCACGCTCGCGAAGTCGGTGCCGCGGGGGATCGGCTCGGGGTCGTCGAGGCTGTCGAAGCGCAGGTGGAGGGTGCGGCGCGGCGGGACGGTGCGGCGGTAGGGGCCGGCGGGCTCGCGGTCGGCGAAGTAGACGGTGATCGCGACCTCGGCGGGGCTGTCGCCGGCGTTGAGGATGCACGCCGTCTCGTGGCTCGCCATCTCCGGCTCCGGGCCGTGGCTCCAGGTGGGCAGGTAGCCCTCGGCGATGGCCCAGCGGCGGCGTCCGATCGGGGCTGGCATGGCGGTCGACCTCCTCTCGCCGCCGGGAGCGCAACAAGAGCCGTGCCGGGCCGCCCGCGCCGCCTGTGGGAGAATCGGCGCCATGAGGACCTCCACCGAAACCCGGCCGCGGACCCACCGGCAGCTCGATCCGGCGTGGTGCGGCCGGGTGACGCGGCTCGGCGAGGACGACGCGGAGGTCGAGCTCGCGACCACCGAGGCGATGCGCGCCGACGAGCACGGGCTGGTCCACGGCGGCTTCGTCTTCGGCCTCGCCGACCACGCGGCGATGGTGGCGGTCGACGAGCCGACGGTGGTGCTCGCCGCCGCCGAGGTGCGCTTCGCCGCGCCGGTGCGGGTGGGGGACCGGCTGGTGGCGGCGGCGCGGGTGGAGTGGCGCGAGGGGCGGCGCCGCCGGGTGGCGGTCGCCGTGCGCCGCGGCGAGGAGACGGTGCTCTCCGGCAGCTTCGAGTGCTACGTGCCGGAGCGCCACGTGCTGGCGCCGCGCGAGGGCTGAGGGCGGCCGGCGGAGGGCGGGCGATGGACGGCGGCGAGCTCATCGCGCGGGTGCTCGAGCGGCACGGGGTGCGGCACCTCTTCACCCTGTGCGGCGGGCACATCTCGCCGATCCTGGTCGGCGCCAAGCGGCGGGGGATCGCCGTCGTCGACGTGCGCGACGAGGCCTCCGCCGTCTTCGCCGCCGACGCGATGGCGCGGCTCGCCGGCGTGCCCGGCGTCGCCGCGGTCACCGCCGGCCCGGGGGTGACCAACGCGGTCACCGCGATCAAGAACGCCCAGCTCGCGCAGTCGCCGGTGGTCGTCCTCGGCGGCGCCACGGCGACCATGCTGAAAGGCCGCGGCGCGCTCCAGGACGTCGACCAGGTGTCGCTCCTCGCCTCGGCGGTCAAGGCGACGCTCTCGGCGAGCCGGGTGCGCGAGCTGCCGGGGAGGGTCGACGAGGCGCTGGCGATCGCCGCCGCCGGCGTGCCGGGGCCGGTGTTCGTCGAGGTGCCGGTCGACCTCCTCTACGGCGAGGAGCTGGTGCGCGGCTGGTACGGCGGCAAGGGCGGCGGCGGCTTCCTCGTCCGCCGCTACCTCGGCTGGCACGCGCGGCGGCTGTTCCGCGGC
>DATABP010000399.1:0-5473 GCA_036259515.1 Thermoanaerobaculia bacterium
CGCCCGGGCGGTGCCGCCGGCGCCCGGGCCCCGCGCGCTGCGCGCCGCGGCGCTCGCCGCCGCCCTCCTCCCGGCCTTCGTGTGGAGCCTCTTCCCGCCCACCGGCTTCGACGCCATCACCTACCACCTGCCGTTCGCGAGCTCCTTCGCCGAGGCGCACCGGTTGGTCGTCGTCCCCGAGCTGGTCTTCACCATCTTCCCGCAGCTCGTCGAGACGCTCTTCGCCGGGGTGCTGCTCGCCACCGGCGCCGACGTCGCCACCCACCTGGTGCAGCTCCTCGCCCTGGCGCTCGTCGCGCTCCTCCTCTACGCCGGCGGCCGGCGGTTCTTCTCGCCGTGGGCGGGGGTGTGGGCGGCGGCGCTCTGGCTGGCCCATCCGCTGGCGCACTACCAGGCGGCGAGCGCCTACGTCGACCTGACGCTGGCGCTCTTCTGTCTGCTCGCCGTCTACGCCTGGGAGGTCTGGCGCGAGGAGACGGCGGCGGCGGCGGCGGACGAGGGCGGCGGGCGGCGTCTCGGCTGGCTGGCGCTCGCCGGGGCGGCGGCCGGCTTCGCCGCCGCCACCAAGTACCTGGGGCTGATCTGGCTCGGGGCGCTCGTCCTCGTCGCCTTCGCCGCCGGGCCGCGCCGGCGGCGGATCGCGGGAGCGGCGGGGCTGCTCGTCGCCGCCCTCGCCGTCGCCGGACCGTGGTACGCGCGCATCCACCACCACACCGGCAACCCCGTCCACCCGCTGCTCGAGCCGCTCTTCACCGGCGGCGCGCCGTCGCGGCTCGACGCGCTGCTCGGCATCGACTCCGGGACCTCGCCGGGGAGCGCCGCGGCGGCGGTGGCGCGCGGCGCGGGCGCGGCGCTGGCGCGGCCGGGGAAGGTCGCCGTCTTCGCCTGGAGGGCGTCCTTCGAGCCGGCCGCCTTCGACCGCCAGTCGCCGCTCGCGCCCTGGCACCTGGCGCTGGCGCCGCTCGCCGCGGTCTTCGGCCTGCGCGACCGGCGCCTCCTCCGCTGGCTGCTCCTGGTCCTCGTCTACGCGCTCCTGTGGACCACCCACGATCCTCGGTATCAGCTCCCGAGCGCCGCGCTCCTCGCGCTCGCCGGCGCCGGCGCCCTCCACCACCTGGGGCGGAGCCTGCCCGCGGTCGGGCGGCTCCTCGCGCGCCCGGCGGCGGCCTGGGCGCTGGCGGCCGTCCTGGCGCTCCCCGGCCCGGCCTACGCGGTCTACAAGGTCGTCCGCCACGGCCCGCTGCCGCCTGCGACCTCGGCGGCGCGCGAGACCTACCTCGACCGCGAGCTCGCCGGCTACTCCGCGGTGCGCCTCCTCGACCGCCTCCACGGCGACCGCTCCACCGTCTTCACCGTCGGGGGCTCCTACCTCGCCCACCACGCCCGCGGGCGCCTGCTCGGGCACGCGCTCGGTCCCTACGCGGAGGGCCGGGTGACGCCGCTCCTCGACGACTCCGAGGCGCTCCACCGCGAGCTGCGCGCGATGGGCGCCGACCACCTGCTGGTCGTCCACGCGCGGGGCCGGGTGCCGCTCCCCCGCGGCCCCGCCTTCGACCGCCGCTTCCGACGCCTCGCCGGCGACGGACTGGCGGAGCTCTTCGCCCTCGTGCCGCCGCGCTCGGCGCGGCCGCCCGGCGACCGCGACGACTCGTAATACGCTTCCCCTCCGCCGCCGGCGCCGGGGCCGGCGCGGTCGCTCACCCGGGAGGGCCGATGGCCGAGGCCGCGACAGTCGAGGGGGTCCGCGCGCTGATCGCGGCGGGCGACCTCCGCGCCCTCAAGTCGCTCCTCGGGGACCTCGCGGTGCAGGACGTCGCCGGGCTGATCGAGGAGCTCGACGACAACGAGGACGCCGTCGCCTTCCGCCTCCTGCCGCGCGACCGCGCCACCGACGTGTTCGAGTACCTGCCGCACGACAAGCAGGTCGCCGTGGTCGAGGCGATGGCCAACGAGGGCGGCCGCTTGGCCGAGCTGCTCAACGACCTCGCCCCCGACGAGCGCACCGCCTTCCTCGAGGAGCTCCCCGGCTCGGTCGCCCAGCGCCTGCTGACGCTCCTGTCCCCGCGCGAGCGGCGGATCTCGGTGATGCTCCTGGGCTACCCCGAGGAGTCGGTCGGCCGCCTGATGACCACCGACTACGTGGCGGTGCGTCCGGAGTGGACGGTGCGCCAGTCGCTCGACCACATCCGCCAGTACGGCAAGGACTCGGAGACGCTCAACGTCATCTACGTGATCGACGCCGGGTGGCGGCTGATCGACGACCTGCGCCTCCGCGAGCTCCTGCTCGCCGACCCCGAGGCGACGATCGAGTCGCGGATGGACCGCCGCTTCGCCGCGCTCGCCGCCACCGACGACCAGGAGACCGCGGTCGCCGTCTTCCGCGACTACGACCGTGCCGCCCTGCCGGTGACCGACAGCCACGGCACGCTCCTGGGCATCGTCACCCACGACGACGTGCTCGACGTCGCCGAGGAGGAGGCGACCGAGGACATCCACAAGATCGGCGGCAGCGAGGCGCTCGAGGACCCCTACCTCGACACCTCCCTCCCCACCCTCGTCCAGAAGCGCGCCAAGTGGCTGATCCTCCTCTTCCTGGGCGAGATGCTCACCGCCACCGCGATGGCCGCCTTCGAGGAGGAGCTGGCCCGCGCCGTGGTGCTGGCGCTCTTCGTGCCGCTGATCATCTCGTCCGGCGGCAACAGCGGCTCGCAGGCGGCGACGCTGGTCATCCGCGCGCTGGCGATCGGCGAGCTGACGCTCGGCGACTGGTGGCGGGTGGCGCGGCGGGAGCTCCTCTCGGGCCTCGCGCTGGGCAGCATCCTCGGGGTGATCGGGGCGCTGCGCATCCTGGTCGTCGAGCAGATGTTCCACCCCTACGGGGTCCACGCGCCGGCGGTGGCGCTCACCGTCGGGGTGACGCTGGTCAGCGTGGTCCTGCTCGGGACGCTCGCAGGGTCGATGCTGCCCTTCCTGATGCAGCGCCTGGGCGCCGACCCGGCGACCTCCTCGGCGCCGTTCGTGGCGACGCTGGTCGACGTGGCGGGGCTGCTGATCTATTTCTCGGTGGCGGCGGCGGTGTTGCGGGGGACGCTGCTGTAGAGCGCGAGGCGTCCGAAGCGGCGCGCCGCCTCAGGAATCGAGGTAGCGCGCGAGCGAGAGGATCTCGATGCCGCGCCAGGCAACGAGCGCGAGCATCGGCTTGTCCCCGGTGACCACCGCGTCGGCCCCTCCCGCGAGCGCGCATTCGAGGATGCGGTTGTCGGGCTCGTCTGAGAGAACCGCGAGGCGCTCCCCCGTCTCGACCCGCTCCGCCAGCTCGTCGAGGAACACCGCGACGCGCGCGAGCTCCTCCGCATCGCGAGAGAACTTCCTCGCCAGGACCCCCAGCAGCTCGTCGAGGATCGGCTTCGAGATCAGCAGCCGATCACGGCCCTGGAGGATACGCGCGAGGGCCTCCTCGCCGCGCGAGCCGGACAGCACGAGAGCGGAGACGTAGACATTGGTGTCGAAGACGACCTTCACTCGGCGAGGTATCGCTCGAGGTCTTCCTCAGTGAGGAGGCTCCGTTCGCGCGCGGTACGACTCCAGTAGCCCTGGAGCTCTCGCAGCTCACGCTCGAGGCGCATACGGCGACTGGTCCGCAGCGCCTCCTGGACGACGGCGCTCAGGCTCTTTCCCTCGGCGCGCGCGAGCTCCTCGGCCTCGCGGGCGAGGTCGGGCGGCAGCGAGATCGTCTTCTTCACGGCAGTCGGCATCGTCGAGGCTCCACCGGGCAGAGCGGTATGAATAAATCATACCATCTGCAGGGCGCCGCGTCGCGTCACTCGGCGAGGTGGTCTTCCAGGAAGCCTCCGGCCCGGGCGAGGAAGTCGGGGGACCATTCGTGGCCGCCTTCGAAGACGTGGGAGTCGGCGGCGACGCCATGCCCGGCGAGGAGGGCGAGATCGGCCTGGAGCTTTTCCTCGGTGTACCAGTTGTCCGCCGTGCCGCGGCCGAGGAGGACCGGCGGGATGCCGGCCAGGCCGGCGGCGGCGACGTCGGGGGGGACGTCGCCGGCGAGGACGACCAGGGCGTGGAGCGGGTGGGGGGCGGCGGCGGCGGCGCGCCAGGCCATGGCGACGCCCTGGGAGAAGCCGGTCAGCGCCCAGCGGCGGACGGAGGGGACGTCGCGGGCCAGCTCGGCGAGGACGGCGGTGGCGTAGCGGGTGTTGTCGGCGATCGCGCGCTCGCGGTCGAAGGAGGTCATCCAGCTCGCCACCACGCCGCCGTCCCTGCGGTAGAAGGGGTGGAGGGCCTGGACGGCGGCGAGCAGCCAGCGCTCGGCGCCTGGGAGGCGGCGGAGGACGGCGAGGTGGTCGGCGGCGGTCTCGCCGTAGCCGTGGAAGCCGACGACGGCGGCGGTCGGGGCGCCGCCGTCGGCCGGCGGCGCCACGAGATAGGTGCCGTGGACGGTGGCGGCGACGCGGCGCTCGGCGGCGGCGGGCCCGGTCACGGCCGGTCGACCGCGCTCATCTCGTCCCAGATGCCGACCTCGAAGCGGCCGTTCGCGTCGGCGGCGCCGCGGTACATGCCGGTGGAGTTGAAGTCGAAGACGATGCGGCCTTCGCGGTCGACGCCGATCACCCCGCCGTCGTCCGGCTGGAGCACGTCGTGGATCAGCGCCCGCGCCGCCTCGGCGAGCGACTCGCCGGCGATCTCCATGCGCAGCGAGATGGCGCGGGTGACGCCGTGGCGGATGAACTCCTCGCCCTTGCCGGTGGCGGAGAGCGCCGCGGTGCGGTCGTCGGCGTAGGTGCCGGCGCCGAGGATCGGCACGTCGCCCACCCGGCCCCAGCGCTTGTTCGAGGTGCCGCCGGTCGAGGTGGCGGCGGCGAGGTGGCCGTGGACGTCGCGGGCGACGGCGCCGACGGTGTCCCTGTCCTCCCCGGGCTCGCGCGAGCGCTCCCACGCCTCGCGCCGCGCCGGGGTGTCGAACCACGCGTTCTCCACCCGCTCGACCTCCATCTGGTCGGCGAACTCCTCGGCGCCGGCGCCGACCAGGAGCACGTGCGGCGTCTCGGTCATCACCATGCGGGCGAGCGTGATCGGGTGCCGCACCGTCGACACCGCCGCCACCGCCCCGGCCGAGAGGTCCCGCCCGTCCATGATCGCGGCGTCGAGCTCGTGGGTGCCGACGGCGGTGAACACCGCGCCCTTGCCGGCGTTGAACAGCGGATCGTCCTCGAGCGCGCGCACCACCTGCTCGACCACCGCCAGCGCCGGCTCGCCCCGCTCCAGCGCCTCGGCCCCGAGCGCCAGCGCCCGCGCCAGCCCCGCGCGATAGGCGGCGCCGCGCTCCGGCGGCAGGTCGCGCGGGATCGTCCCGGCGCCACCGTGGATGGCCAGCGACCATCGGGGGGAGGTGGCGGACACGGCGGTCTCCTGGGCGGCGGCCGGATCGCCCGCCGCCGCCGAGCCGGCCCGCGGCGAGGCC
>DATABP010000400.1:0-6991 GCA_036259515.1 Thermoanaerobaculia bacterium
CGAAGCGCTCGGCGGCGAGGCGGGTCAGCGCGCCGAGCAGCTCGTCGACGGCGGCGGGGTCGGCGGCGTCGGCGACCGGCCGGGTCAACCGGAAGCCGCCGCCGGCGCGCTCGAGCACCACCTCGCCGCCCGCGCCGGCCAGCCGCACGCGCTCCACGTCGTCGCGCTCGCCGGGGAACGTCTCGCGCGCCCGCCAGTCGCCGGCGGCGCGGGTCAGGTCGTGGAGGATGGCGCGGTCGACGACGTGCGCCTCGCCGCGGTCCTCGCGCAGCACCACCATGTCCGACGACGCCGGCAGGTCGGCGCCGACGGCGAGGACGATCGGCTCCCCCTCCGCGCGCTCCAGCGTCACCCGTGCCCGCGGCGGATCGAGGCCGAGGGCGGCGCGGTCGAAGTCGTCGAGGGTGCGGCTCTTCTCGAGCGCGGCGAGCGCCGAGACGAGGCTCTCGACGGCGACGCGGTCGGCCCGGGCGCCGGCGAAGCGCTCCGGCGCGGCGATCCGCCACTCGGCCGGCGGCGGCACGTCGGCGGGGAGCTCGCCGGCGGCGGCGTCGGCCGCCTCGGCCTCGTCCTCAGCCGTCTCCGCCTCCCCCGCCGTCTCCACCCGCTCGAGCCGCACGGTGTCGCCGCCGTGCTCGACCGCCAGCGCCGTCACCTCGCCCGTCTCGAGGCGCGGCAGGAGGAGCTTCGCCATCTCCTCGCGCTCCTCGCTGCCCGGCAGCTCGCGCTCGAAGAACCAGACGAAGGCGCCGAGCGCCAGCACGACGGCGAGGAGGACGAGGAGCGAGCGCGGACGCAACGGCGGCTCCTCGCGCTACCGGCGGCGGCGGAAGTGGACGAAGAGGCCGCCGACCAGCCCCAGCCCCGGCAGCGCCACCAGCGCCAGGAGGTAGAGCATGCGCAGCTCGGCGTTCGACAGCGACAGCCCCACCCGCTCGGTCTCGCGCGGCGGGATGCCGACCAGCGCCTGGCGCTCGACCAGCCAGTTGACGGCGCCGGTCAGGAACACCTGGTTGCCGAAGTTCTGGGTCAGGAACTGGTCGGTGGCGAGGTCGGCGTCGCCGAGGACGACGAGCCGGAAGCCGGAATCCGCGGCCGCCTCGTCGCCGCCCTCGCCGCCGTCCGGCTCCTCGAGCGCCTCGTCGCCGCCGTCGCCGCTCGCCACCGCCACGGCGAGCGGCACCGGGCCGGCGAGGTCGCCCTCGCCGCCGGCGGCGGGAGCGGCGAGCTCGGTCTCCGCCCACGACTCGGCCGAGCTGGCGAGGAGCTCGGTCGCCCCGTAGCCGGCCGGCGCGGTGCCCGCCCCCACCGAGCGCGCCAGCCGGATCAGCACCGGCAGCTCGCCCTCGGTCAGCGGCCGGTTGACCGGGTGCTCGTCGGGGAAGCGGTTGGCGAAGAAGGTCTCGGCGCCGAAGAAGGGCAGCGCCGCGCCGGGGTCGACGACGACGTTGCCGCCCACCCGGACGCCGTACTGCGCCAGCCAGGCCTCCATCCCGATGTCGCCCACCCGGCTCTCCGCGCCGCCGGTCAGCGGCGGGTCGAGGAGCGCCAGGACGCGGCCGCCGCCGTCGAGGTAGCGGGCGAAGAGGTCGAGCTCGGGCGGCAGGAAGGTCGAGGTGGGGCCGGCGATCACCAGGAGGTCGGCGTCGGCCGGCACCTCCTCGGCGCCGAGGCTCGCCCACTCCTCGAACTCGAAGCTGTCGGCGCCGAGCAGCCGCTGGAGCTCCTGGAGCCCGGCGCCGCTGCGGTCGTCGAGCGACAGCTCGCCGTGGCCGACGGTGAACACCACCTTCGGCTTCTCGCGCTCGGTCAGCTCGACCAGCGCGCGGGTGAACTGCTGCTCGCCGCGGAAGGCCTCGACCTCCGCCCCGACGCCCATCTGGGCGCCCGAGAAGTCGTACTCGGCGAGGTCGGTCGCCGGCACCACCCGCCGCTCCTCGCCGGCGGCGAAGACAACGGCCGGGCGGTCGAGCTGGTACTCGGCGGCGAGCTGCTGCGCCTCGAGCAGGTTGCGCTCGGGGTCCATCACCCGCACCGACAGGCGTGGGGTGGCCGCGTCGTAGCGGGCGAGGAGCTCGCGCGACGGCTCGTAGAGCTCGTCGGCGCGGTCGAGGAAGACGATCACCTCCACGTCCTGTTCCAGCGCGGCGAGCACCTGCTCGGTGCGCGGCGAGAGCGAGTAGAAGTCGCTCTCCGTCCAGTCGAGCCGCGCGTGGTACTTCCAGCCGAGGTAGTTGACGATCACCGCCAGCGCGAGGACGAGGAGCACGGCGGCGCCCAGGGTGCCGCTCTTCGCCAGCCCGCGGCGATCGACCGGCGGTCGCGCCGGGCCGCGCGCCCCGCCGCGCTCGACCTCCGGCGCCTCCGCCCCCTGCCGCCGCGACCGCCCCCACCTCAGCGCCACTTGCGGTCCTCCAGCGCCCGGGCGGCGACGAAGAGGAAGAAGAAGGTGCCGGTCAGGTAGTAGACCAGCCGCCGGGTGTCGACGATGCCCCGCCGCAGCTCGTCCATGTGGTCGATGACGCTGAGGTAGCCGGTCAGCTCCTGCAATCCGGGTTGATCGACCAGCCCGGTGAGGAAGCCGACGAAGAAGACGAGGAGCGAGAGCGAGAAGGCGGCGACGGCGGCGACGATCTGGTTGCGGGTCAGCGCCGAGGCCATGATCCCGATGGCGAGGAAGAAGGCGCCGAGGAGCAGGATGCCGAGGTACCCGGCGCCGAGCGTCCCCCAGTCGAGCTCGCCGTAGACCTCGAGGATCACCGCGTAGAGCACCGTCGGCAGCCACAGCACGATCCAGAAGGCGAGGGCCGCGAGGAACTTGCCGGCGACCACCTGCCCCTCGGAGATCGGCGCCGTCATCAGCACCTCGATCGAGCCGCTCTTCCGCTCCTCGGCGAGGAGGCGCATGGTGATCACCGGCACCGCGAAGAGCACGATGATCCAGAACGGGAAGCCGCCGAAGAAGTAGTCGAACGGGCGCCCGGCCGGCTGGCGGGGGTCGGCGAGGTAGGTGGTGATCAGCGAGAAGACCACGCCGTCGAGGATGAGCAGGAAGAAGAGCACCACGTAGGCGAGCGGCGAGACGAAGTAGGCGCGCAGCTCGCGCAGGAAGGTGGCCCAGAGCGCGCTCACGACGGCTCCTCCCCGTCGCTCTCGGCGGCGGGCTCCCCCGCATCCCCCTCGCCCGGCGCGGCGGCCGGCTCGGCGATGGCGATGCCGTCGAGCGAGGTCGCCGTCTCGTCCCGGGTGGTGAGCTGCACGAAGACGTCCTCGAGGCTCCCCCGCTCCTCCGCGAGCTCGTAGAGCACCCAGCCGTTCTGCACCGTGCAGCGGAACACCGCCTCGCGCGGGTCGCTGCCGGCGTCGACCTCGAGGCGGAAGACGGCCAGCTCGGCGTACGGCGTCTGCACCTGCTGGAGCTTGGCGACGCCCGGCAGCCCGCCCAGGCACGCGGCGACCGCCTCGGGCGTCGCGCCGTCCGGCCGCACCGCCACCCGCAGGCCGCGGCGCCCCACCCAGCGCTCGTGGAGCTCGCGGGTGGTGCCGTCGGCGACGATCTGCCCGCGGTCGATGACCAGCACGCGGTCGCAGAGGAGCTCGACCTCGGGCAGGATGTGGGTCGAGAGCAGCAGCGTGGCGTTCCTGCCGAGGTCGCGGATCAGCTCGCGGATGGAGACGATCTGCTTGGGGTCGAGGCCGACGGTCGGCTCGTCGAGCACCAGCACGCGCGGCCGGTGGAGGATCGCCGCCGCCAGCCCGACGCGCTGCCGGTACCCCTTCGACAGCGTGCCGATGATCTGGTCGGCGACGTCGGCGAGCATCGCCCGCTCGATCGTCTCCGCCACCGCCTTCTTCGCCGCCGCCCGCTTGAGCCCTTCGAGCCGCCCGCGGTAGGCGAGGTACTCGCGCACCCGCATCTCCGGGTAGAGCGCCACGTTCTCCGGCAGGTAGCCGATGTCGCGGCGCGCCCTGCGCGGCTCGACGAAGAGGTCGCGCCCGGCCACCGTCACCCGCCCGCCGGTCGGCGGCAGGAAGCCGGTGATCATCCGGATGGTGGTCGTCTTGCCCGCCCAGTTGGGCCCGAGGATGCCGACGATCGCCCCCTCCTCGACCGAGAACGAGATGCGGTCGACGGCGGTGAACGTCCCGTAGCGTCGGGAGAGCTCCTGCGCCTCGATCATCGGGAGCGGATGCTAGCAGGCGCTCGCCGGCGGCCGGCAAGCCGCGAGGACCCACGCCGGCTCAGGACGACCGCCGCCCGCGCTCGACCCGCTCGCGCAAGCGCCCCGAGTCCCGCAGGTACTGCATCATCCGCTGCTCGAGGCCGTCGCGGCGCGGCGCCAGGCCGCGGGCGCGGGCGAGCGCCGCCTTCGCCTTGTCGGCCTGGCCGGCGGCGAGGAGGGCCATGCCGAGCTGGGTCAGGGTGGTCGGCGAGGGGCCGGCGTCGGCGGCGCGGGTCAGCGCGTCGACCGCCTCGTCGAGCTCGCCGCGCTTGTAGTGCACCCAGCCGAGGGCGGCGAGGGGGTAGGAGATCAGCTCGTCGGGCGCCTCGCCCAAGGCGCGGCGGGCGCAGTCGAGCGCCTCGTCGAGGTCCTCCTCCATCTCCGCCAGGTTGCAGGCCATCTCGTACCAGGCGATGGCGCGGGTGAACGACGAGCCGGCGCCGGCGAGGAGACGCTTGGCGAGCCGGTTGCCCTCGCGGAGCTTGCCCTGGCCGCGCAGCACCTCGGCGAGCGCCGCGTAGGCGGTGGCCGACACCCGCTCGTCGGCGGCGGAGTCGAGCACCCGGCGGGCGAGCGCCTCGATCTCGCTCTCGCGGTCGAGCGAGAAGCAGGCGAGCGACAGCGAGAGGAGGAGCGTCGGGTTCTCGGGGTCGAGGTCGAGGGCGCGGCGGTAGGACTCGGCGGCGCGCTCGAAGTCGCCGCGCTCGCGGCGCTCCTCGCCGCGCGCGAAGTGGCGGGCCGCCTCGCCGCCGACCGGCGGCAGCGGCGCCGCGCCGGGGCCGGTGAGGTAGCGCACCAGGTCCTGGTAGGAGAGCTTGCGCGGGTTGAGGTTCTGCGCCCGGCGGAAGGCGTCGAGCGCCTTCTTGCTCCAGCGGCGGTCGAGATAGGCGAGGCCGAGGAGGTACCACGCCTCCTCGAAGCCGGGGTCGGCGCGCACCGCGGCCTCGAGGCGGCCGATCGCCGGCGTCACCCGCCCCATCTCGTAGAGGCAGTTGCCGAGGAGGTAGAGCGCCTGCGGCAGCGGGTCGAGCGAGACGGCGCGCTCCAGGTAGGCGGCGGCGCGCGGCAGACGGCCGGCGGCGGCGAGCACCGAGCCGAGCGAGAAGGCGGGCAGGAACTCGTCCGGGTAGAGCGCCACGGCGCGCTTCAGGAGCTCCTCGGCGCGCTCCGAGTCGCCCGACTCGTGGGTCAGCACGCCGCCGTAGACCAGCGCCTCGTAGTGGTCCGGCCGCGCCGCCAGCACGCGGCGGAAGCCGGCCAGCGCCGCCGCGGCGTCGCCCTCGGCGTAGCGCGCCTCGGCGAGGAAGAGCGCCAGCTCGGGGTTCGCCGGGTCGAGCCGCTCGGCCTCGGCGAGCGACGCCATCGCGCGTTCGACGTCGAACAGCCCGAACGCCTCGTCGGCGTCGTCGAGCAGGCGGTGAAAGGCGTCGCCGCGCTCGCCGCGGTGGAGCGCCGCGATCCGCTCGCGCGAGGCGAGGAAGCGCTCGCGCTTGTCGAGCGCCAGGAGCTGGGCGTCCATCTTCGACTCCCAGCGCTCGCTCCACTCGCCGCGGCCGACCAGCTCCTTGGCCTCGAGCAGCTCGCGGAGCGCCGAGAGGCCGGTCTGCGCCACGAGCAGCGTCTGCTCCTGCTTGCCCACCGCGGCGACGAGCTGGCGCACCGTCTCGGCGGTGCGGCGGAGCGCCTCCTCGAGCACCGAGATCCGCTCGAGCAGGTGCTCGTCGAGCGAGCCGCCGCCCTCGTCGTCGTCGTCCTCGTCGGGGTCGGGGATCGCCGCCGTGCCGGAGACGACGAGGAGGCGGTGGTGGCAGCGGCGGCAGAGCTCGTCGTCGGGCGCGTTGCGGGCGCCGCAGACCTGGCAGAGGACGGGCGGCGGGATCACCGGCGGCTCATCCGCCGTACTCGTAGAAGCCGCGGCCGGACTTCCGCCCCAGGTAACCGGCGTCGACCATCTGGACGAGCAGCGGGCAGGGCCGGTACTTGGGGTCGCCGAAGCCGTCCTGGAGCACGCGCAGGATGTCCAGGCAGACGTCGAGGCCGACGAGGTCGGCGAGCGCCAGCGGCCCCATCGGGTGGTTCATCCCCAGCTTCATCACCTCGTCGACCGCCGCCGCCTCGCCCACGCCTTCGTAGAGGCAGTAGACCGCCTCGTTGATCATCGGCATCAGCACCCGGTTGGAGACGAAGCCGGGGGCGTCGTGCACCTCGACCGGCGTCTTGCCCATGCGGCGGGAGGCGGCCTCGACGGCGTCGTAGGTCGCCTGCGAGGTGGCGAGGCCGCGGATCACCTCGACGAGCTGCATCAGCGGCACCGGATTCATGAAGTGCATGCCGATCACGCGGTCCGGGCGGCGGGTGGCGCCGGCGAGCCTGGTGATCGAGATCGAGCTGGTGTTGGTGGCGAGGATCGCCGCCTCGGGGCAGAGGGCGTCGAGGCGGCCGAACACCTCGCGCTTGACCTCCAGCCGCTCGACCACCGCCTCGACGACGAGGTCGCGGTCGGCGAGGGCGTCGAGGTCGCCGGCGGTGGCGAGCCGCGCGCGGGCGGCCTCGCCCGCCTCGGCGTCGAGCTTGCCCTTGCCGACCAGCTTGTCCCAGCTCTTGTCGATCGCCTCGCGGCCGCGGGCGAGGGCCTCGGGAGAGACGTCGGCGAGGACGACGTCGTAGCCGGACTGGGCGGCGACCTGGGCGATGCCGTGGCCCATGGTGCCGGCGCCGACGACGCCGATGCGGTGGATCTCGGGGAGCACGGTGGACATGGGGCGCGA
>DATABP010000401.1:0-2932 GCA_036259515.1 Thermoanaerobaculia bacterium
GGGCGGCGCGACTTCGAGGGCCCGCTCCGGCGGGCCTTCGCCTTTTCGGCATGTACAATGGCCGCCCTCCGATCGAGGAGCGAGGGACCCGGAGCGAGGAGGGAGCGGGATGAGCCATCAGCAGCGCCCGAAGTTCACCTACCTGGGGCACGCCACGGTCCGCTGCGACCTGCCCGGCGGCGAGGTGGTGCTGATCGATCCCTGGGTGGACGGCAACCCCGCCTGCCCGGAGGAGGCGAAGGGCTTCGACCGTCTCGACGCGATGCTGATCACCCACGCCCACTTCGACCACGTCGGCGACGCGGTCGAGCTGGCGCGCCGCCACCGGCCCCGCAAGGTGGTCGCCAACTTCGAGACCTGCCACTGGCTGGAGTCGAAGGGGGTGGAGGGCTGCTCGCCGATGAACACCGGCGGCTGCCAGGAGGTGCTCGGCATGCAGGTGACGATGGTGCGCGCCGACCACTCCTGCGGCATCCTCGACGACGGCGAGCTGGTCTACGGCGGCACCGCCGGCGGCTTCGTGGTGCGGCTGCCCACCGGCTACACCTTCTACCACGCGGGCGACACGGCGCTCTTCTCCGACATGCAGCTCGTCGGCGACCTCTACCGCCCCGAGCTCGCCTTCCTGCCGATCGGCGACCTCTTCACCATGGACCCGCAGCAGGCGGCGCGGGCCTGCCGCTACCTCGGCGTGCGCGCCGTGGTGCCCATCCACTGGGGCACCTTCCCGGCGCTGACCGGCACCCCGGAGAAGCTCGAGACCGCCTGCTCCGACCTCGGCATCAACTGCCGCGTGGTGACGCTCCGGCCCGGCGAGAGCCACTGACGGCGCGCCGCGCCGGGGCCGGTCTCCAGCCTTCCTTGCATTACAATCGATCCTTCGTCGACGATCCGTCGGCGCCGCCGGGCGGCCGTCCCGGCGGCCGCGCCGCCGCCTCGCCGATCCATTGACCACCGAGAGGAGATACGAAGATCGCCAGACCGACCGAACCCCGCGTCAACAACCGCATCCGCAAGAGCCCCATCCGCCTGATCGGCGAGGAGGGCGAGCAGCTCGGCATCGTCGATCTCGACGACGCCCGCCGCCGCGCCGAGGAGGCGGGCGTCGATCTCGTGGAGGTCGGCCCCAACGCCGACCCGCCCGTGGTCCGCATGATGGATTACGGGAAGATGCGCTACGAGAAGCAGAAGCGGGAGCGCGAGGCGCGCAAGAAGACGCACCACGTCGAGATCAAGGAGGTCAAGTACCGGCCGACGATCGACCAGCACGATCGCGACCGCAAGACCGCCATGGCGCGCGAGTTCCTGCAGGAGGGCAACAAGGTCAAGGTGACGATCTTCTTCCGCTACCGCCAGCTCCGCCGGCCGGAGCTCGGCGAGGAGATCCTCGACCGGGTGCAGAAGGAGCTCGCCGAGGTCGGCAAGGTCGAGTTCCGCAGCCGCGGCATGGAGGGCCGGCAGATGACGATGGTCCTCAACCCGATCGAGGAGAAGGCGCAGGCGAAGGCCTGAGCGTCGGCGCCCCGCCGGACCCCACCCCCGCGCCGGCGGCGGGGGACGCCCCCTCCGGGTGATAACCTGCGCCGGCGATGAAGCTGGCGGCGCGCACCTCGCGGATCGGCGAATCGGCCACCCTCCGGGTCTCCCGGCGGGCCGGCGAGCTGGCGCGGCAGGGGGTCGAGATCGTCGACTTCGGCGCCGGCGAGCCGGACTTCGCGTCGCCCCCCGTCGCCGTCGAGGCGGCGCGGCGGGCGCTCGCCGAGGGCTTCACCCGCTACACCCCGGCGCTCGGCATCCCCCGGCTGCGCGAGGCGCTCGCCGCGCGCTACGCCCGCGACCACGGCGCGCCGTGGACCGCCGGCGACGTGGCGGTGACGGTGGGCGCCAAGGCGGCGCTCTTCGAGCTGGCGCTGGCGCTCTTCGACGACGGCGACGAGGTGGTGCTGCCGTCGCCCTCGTGGGTGAGCTTCCCCGAGCAGGTCCGCTTCGCCGGCGCCCGGCCGGTGCCGGTGCCGACCTCCGCCGCTGACGGCTTCCGTCTCCACGCCGAGCCGCTGGTCGAGGCGATCGGCCCGCGCACCCGCGCGGTGCTCATCAACTCGCCGTGCAACCCGACCGGCGGCATCGTCGGGGCGGACGACCTCGCCCGCCTCGCCGCCGCCTGCGCCGAGCGCGGCGTGCTGCTCGTCGCCGACGAGACCTACGAGCGCTTCTGCTACGAGCCCGAGGGGCACGCCAGCGTCGCCGCGCTGGCCCGCGACCTCCCCGAGACGGTGGTGCTGGTCGGCTCGTTCTCCAAGACCTACGCGATGACCGGCTGGCGGCTCGGCTACCTCTTCGCGCCGCCGCCGGTGCTCCGCGCCGTGGCCGACGTGCAGAGCCACGCCACCTCGAACCCGACCTCGTTCGCGATGGTCGGCGCGCTGGCGGCGCTCGAGGGCGCCGAGCCCGAGGTGGCGGCGATGATCGAGGAGTACCGCGCCCGCCGCGAGCTCCTGATCCCGCGGCTCAACGCGCTGCCCGGCGTGTCCTGCCGGCCGCCGTCGGGCGCCTTCTACGCCTTCCCCGAGGTCTCCGCCTGCTTCCGGCCGCGGCTGGAGGACTCGATGGCGATGGCCGACTACCTGCTCGAGAAGGCCGGGGTGGCGGTCGTGCCCGGGGCCGCCTTCGGCGCCGAGGGGCACATCCGCCTCTCCTTCGCCTGCTCCCGCGCCGACCTCGCGCGCGGCGTCGACCGCATGGCCGAGGCGCTGGCGGCGCTGACGCCGCGGGTGTAGTCCCCGCGCCGGCGGGGCGGCGCTCCGGCGCCCGGCCGTATAATCGCCCTCCGGGCTCCGCCCGCGGCACGACCTCGGCGGCCGCCGGACGCGCGGAGCCGCCGCGGCGCGACCGCCGCGCGCCGCCTTCCACCTTCCTCGGAGGAACGCATGCG
>DATABP010000402.1:0-6985 GCA_036259515.1 Thermoanaerobaculia bacterium
CGTCCCGCTCCCGCTCCGAAGGTGCTCACCCCCCAAGAAGAAAGGAAAGAAAAGCCCCCAGAGGGCTTCGAATCTCCCTGCGGTCGATTCTCACCGATTCCGGCGCGGGGGCGGCTGGTGAGCTCCTTGCTTTTCAAAAGCCGCGAGCGAGTCATTTCTGAGATCGCACCTCGTGGGTTGGGTGTCTCCGAGACGGTCCCCGCGACGCCGCCCGAGAATCGCGCGAAGCAAGATTCGAGGTGGCTGGGGGTTTTTCTCCTCATTTTTATGTGTGCTGGCTTCACCGGTAGCGGGGGTGGGGCGGCGCGGGGCCGGGGGCATGGAGGGACGCGCTCTCACCATCGACGGAGCTGGTGCTCCCGAGGGCGCGCGTCCCGATTGAGTGCGCCACGCCCCCCAATCCGGCAGTCGAAGGCGCACGTCCCCCGGCCCCGCGCCGCCCCACCCTCGCGGCCCGAGCGCAGCGAGCCCCCCCACCCCCCAGCCTCCGCCCGCCCCTCGACCCCTTGATATGCTGCCGACTGGTCTCCACCCGCCCCGCACCGCCCTCCACACCGCCCCGGAGACTTCCGATGGCCGTCGACACCGGAACCGAGAGCATCCCCGAAGCCCCGCCCACCGAGGCCCCGCGCACCGACCGCGCCACCGTCCTCGCCGACTACCGCGTCGCCTGCGTCAGCCGCGAAGCCAGCCTCCTCGGCCGCCGCGAGGTGCTGACCGGCAAGGCCAAGTTCGGCATCTTCGGCGACGGCAAGGAGGTCGCCCAGATCGCGATGGCCAAGGCCTGCCGCCCCGGCGACTGGCGCGCCGGCTACTACCGCGACCAGACCGTGATGCTGGCCCTCGGCCTGGTCACCGTCGAAGAGCTCTTCGCCCAGCTCTACGCCCACGCCGATCCGGCCGCCGACCCGTCCTCGGCCGGCCGCCAGATGAACGCCCACTTCGCCACCCGCTTCGTGAGCTCGGACGGCGTCTTCGCCGACCAGCTCGCCGCCTTCAACTCCTCGGCCGACCTGTCGCCCACCGGCTCCCAGATGCCGCGCCTGGTCGGCCTCGCCTACGCCTCCCGGCTCTACCGCGAGCTGCCGGAGCTCCGGGCGCCCGACTTCGCCCGCTTCTCGCGGAACGGCGACGAGATCGCCTTCGGCACCATCGGCAACGCCTCGACCGCCGAAGGGATGTTCTGGGAGGCGATCAACGCCGTCGGCGTCCTCGGCGCCCCGCTCCTGATGTCGATCTGGGACGACGGCTACGGCATCTCGGTGTCGAACGAGCACCAGGTCTGCAAGCAGGACCTCTCCGAGGTGCTGTGGGGCTTCCAGCGCCACCGCGACGGCCGCCAGGGCTACGACCTCCACACCGTCCGCGGCTGGGACTACCCGGCGCTCGTCGAGTGCTACGTGCAGGCCGCCGCGGTGGTGCGCCGCGAGCACGTGCCGGCGATCGTCCACGTCGTCGAACTGACCCAGCCGCAGGGGCACTCGACCTCGGGCTCGCACGAGCGCTACAAGAGCCGCGAGCGGCTGGCCTGGGAGGAGGAGTGGGACGGCCTGCGCCAGATGCGCCGCTGGGCGGTCGCCGAGGGGCTGGCCGGCGACGACGAGCTCGACGCGATCGAGCGCGAGGCGCGCGCCGAGGTGCGCGAGGCGCAGCAGCGCGCCTGGGACGCCCACCGCCGGCCGCTCGACGAGGAGAGGCGCGCCGTCGTCGGCCTCTTGGGCGCGCTGGCCGACGCCGCGGAGGACGAGGAGACGGCCGCCGCCGTCGCCGAGGTCCGCCGCGGGCTGGAGCGCAAGACCGCCCCCTTCCGCCGCGAGCTGGTCGCCGCCGCCCGCGACGCGCTGCTCGCCGCCCACGAGGAGTCCGGCCCGGCGCTCGACGCCGTCGCCGCCTGGGAGGCCCAAGCGCGCCGCGCCGGCCGCGAGGAGTACGGCGCCCACCTGCATGCCACGGGCGACCGCTCGCCGCTCGCCGTCTCCCCGGTGCTCCCCGAGTACGCCGACGACGCCGAGACCCTGAACGGCTTCGAAGTCCTCAATCGCGCCTTCGACGCCGCCTTCGCCCGCCTGCCGCACCTCGTCGCCTTCGGCGAGGACGTCGGCCAGTTGGGCGACGTCAACCAGGGGATGGCGGGCCTCCAGGCGAAGTACGGGCCGCTGCGCGTCTCCGACACCGGCATCCGCGAGACGACCATCCTCGGCCAGGCGATCGGCATGGCGATGCGCGGCCTGCGCCCGATCGCCGAGATCCAGTACCTCGACTACCTGCTCTACGCGCTCCAGATCGTCTCCGACGACCTGGCGACGCTGCGCTGGCGGAGCGCCGGCGGACAGATGGCGCCGGTCGTCGTGCGCACCCGCGGGCACCGGCTGGAGGGGATCTGGCACTCCGGCTCGCCGATGGCCGGCATCCTCGGGCTGGTGCGCGGCGTGTGGGTCTGCGTGCCGCGCGACATGACGCGGGCGGCCGGCTTCTACAACACGCTCCTCGCCGGCGACGACCCGGGGCTGGTCGTCGAGGTGCTCAACGGTTACCGGGCGAAGGAGCGGCTGCCCTCGAACCTCGCCGAGATGCGGCTGCCGCTCGGCGTGCCGGAGGTGCTGCGCGAGGGGCGGGACGTCACCGTCGTCACCTACGGCGCCTGCTGCCGGATCGCCGCCGAGGCCGCCGAGCAGCTCGCGCGGCTGGGGATCGAGGTCGAGCTGATCGACGTCCAGACGCTCCTCCCCTTCGACCGCCCGGGGACGATCGTCGACTCGCTGCGGAAGACCGGCCGCGTCGTCTTCCTCGACGAGGACGTGCCCGGCGGCACCACCGCCTACATGCTCGAGCGGGTGGTGGCGGCGGCCGGCGGCTTCTGGTGGCTCGACGCGCCGCCGGTCACCGTCTCGGCGCGCCCGCACCGCCCCGCCTACGGCTCGGACGGCGACTACTTCTCGAAGCCCAACCGCGAGGACGTGTTCGACGCCGTCTACGGCCTGATGCACGAGGCGGCGCCGCGGCGCTTCCCGCGCTTCACCCGCTGAGAGCCGACAGGCGCGCGGCGGATTCGCCGCGTTCCCCACCGGGGCCGCCGCGGAACCCGCGACGCGGGCGGCGCCGCGGCCCCGGACCTGCATGGGGGCTCGGGCATGAGCGAACGACTGGAGATCTCGATCCTCGAGCAGAGCGACGGCACCTGGCGGCTGCGGGTGACCGCCGACGGACGGACGCTCGCCACCGGCGCCGAGGTGGCGAGCCGCGACCTCGCCGAGCGCCAGGCCGCGGCGCTGCGCGAGCACGCCGGCCACGACGGCAGCTTCGTGCGCGCCGAGTCGCCGGACGGGCGGTTCTTCTTCAACCTGCTCGGCGACAACCGGCACGTGCTGGCGACCAGCGAGCGGTTCGCGAGCGCCGCCGAGCGCGACGCGGCGATCGCGGACCTCGAGCGCCTCGCCGCCACCGCGCCGGTCGCCGCCGGGTAGAGAGCCGAGCCCGCGCCGACGCCGCTGAAACGTTCCGGGCCCTCCCGCCACCTGGGGGCGGGAGAGCCATGTCGAGGGTGTCGCATCCGAAGTTCCAGATCTTCCGCGACGGCCGCGGTCACTTCCGCTTCCGGCTGACCGCGCCGAACAGCGAGGTGATCGCCACCAGCGAGGCCTACGCCACCCGCGCCGGCTGCCGCCGCGGCATCCACTCGGTGCGCGAGCACGCCTCCGGCGCCCAGGTCGAGGACCTCACCGAGCCGCCGGGCGGCGGGCCGGAGCCGCAGGCGGGAGCGGGCCTCGGCGGTTGATATCGTCGCCGGGTGCGGCCCACCCCGGCGAGCGGAGACGAGCGGGAGCGGGCGCCGGTGGGTGTGCTGCTCGCCAACCTCGGCACGCCGGACGCGCCGACCGCCCGCGCGCTCCGCCCCTACCTGCGCCAGTTCCTCTCCGACCCGCGGGTGATCGAGCTGCCGGCGTGGAAGTGGCTGCCGATCCTCCACCTCTTCGTGCTCACCCGGCGGCCGGCGACCTCGGCCGAGCTCTACCGCAAGGTGTGGACGCCGGAGGGCTCGCCGCTCCTGGTGATCTCCGAGCGGCAGCGGCGGGCGGTGGCGGCGGCGCTCGCGGAGCGCGTGGCGACGCCGCTCCACGTCGCGCTCGGCATGCGCTACGGCCGCCCGTCGATCGCCGACGCGCTCGCCGAGCTCCGCGACCGCGGCTGCCGGCGCCTCCTCTCCTTCCCGCTCTACCCGCAGTACTCGGCGACCACCACCGCCTCGACCTTCGACGCCCTGGTCGACGAGCTCCGCACCTGGCGCTGGATCCCCGAGCTGCGGACGATCCACGGCTACCACGCCGAGCCGGGGTACGTCGACGCGCTGGCGGCGTCGATCGAGGACTTCTGGGCGGCCCACGGCGGCGCGCGGCCGGCGAAGCTTCTCTTCTCCTTCCACGGCATCCCGGTGCGCTACGCCCGCGCCGGCGATCCCTACGACCGCTTCTGCCGCGAGACCTCGCGGTCGGTGGCCGCGCGGCTGGGGCTCGCCGACGAGGAGTGGGCGACCGTCTTCCAGAGCCGCTTCGGCCGCGAGGAGTGGCTCCAGCCCTACACCGACGAGACGGTGCGGGCGCTGGCGCGCGGCGGCGCGCCGAGCGTCGACGTGATCAGCCCCGCCTTCGCCGCCGACTGCCTGGAGACGCTCGAGGAGCTCGACGGCCTGAACCGCCACTTCTGGGAGGAGGCCGGCGGTCCCCCGGACGGCTACCGCTTCATCCCCTGCCTGAACGACCGCTCCGACCACGTGCGGCTCCTCGCCGACCTGGTCCTGCGCAACCTCCAGGGCTGGGTGGAGTAGCCGCCACGCGCCCGGCCGGCAGGGACGCCGCCCGCTACGTCCCGATCAGCCCCGTCTCCGGGGACGACGCCGTGGCGTAGAGCTTCTTCGGGATGCGGCCGGCGTGGGCGGCGAGCCAGCCGGCCTCGACCGCCAGCTTCATCGCCCGCGCCATGCGCACCGGGTCCCTGGCGCCGGCGATGCCGGTGTTCATCAGCACGCCGTCGGCGCCGAGCTCCAGGGCGACCGCGGCGTCGCTGGCGGTGCCCACGCCGGCGTCGACGATCACCGGCACCGTCGCCTGCTCGACGATGATGCGCAGGTTCGCCGGGTTGCGCACCCCCATGCCGGAGCCGATCGGGGCGCCGAGCGGCATCACCGCGGCGGCGCCGAGGTCGGCGAGCTTGCGGCACACCACCGGGTCGTCGTTGGTGTAGGGGAGGACGACGAAGCCCTCGCGGACCAGCGTCTCGGTGGCGCGCAGGAGCTCGGCGTTGTCCGGGAACAGCGTGTCGCGGTCGCCGATCACCTCCAGCTTGATCCACTCCCAGCCGCCGAGCTCGCGCGCCAGCCGTGCCGTGCGCACCGCCTCGTCGGCGGTGTAGCAGCCGGCGGTGTTGGGGAGGAGGAGATAGCGGTCGGGATCGATGTGCTCCAGCACCTCGGCGTGGCCGGGCGCCGGCTCGCCGCCGCCCAGGCCGACGCGGCGCACCGCCACGGTGACCATCTCGGTCCCCGCCGCCTCGAACGAGGCGACCATCTGCGCCACGTCGGCGTACTTGCCGGTGCCGAGGATGAGCCGGGAGCGGAAGGTGCGGCCGGCGATGACCAGCGGCTCGACCTCGGTGGCGGCGGCGGGCGGGGCGGGCGCGACGGGGGACGCTGCGGATGCGGTCGTCAAGTCGGTGATCCTCCTCGCCCGATGATAGCCCCGGCCCCCATCGTCGCGGAGCGCCGCCTCAGACCGCCGGCGCGGGCGGCGCCGCCGCCGCCGTCCGCCGGCCCTCGAACGCCCCCCGCACCGGCTCGCTGATCAGCACCACGATGGTGAACACGCCGAGCAGCGTGCCGAGCGGCGCGTTGAGCGCGTTGATCGCCGAGAACACGATCACCCCGGCCCAGTGCCGCCGCCGGTCGAGCCAGCGGCCGACCAGGAAGCTGACCGCGGCGTAGGCGGTGACGAAGAGGATGCCGCAGGAGAAGAGCGCCGCCACCGGGACCATCCCCGGCTCGCCGAGCTCGCCGCGGCCGCCGAGCACGCCGAAGCCGGCGAACGCCAGCATCGCCAGCGCGATCACGGCGATCAGCCCGCCGTGCACGTAATGGAGGATGGCGAGCACCCGCAGGTAGGTGCGCTGCTGCTCGCTCAGCCCGTCCGCCGCCGCCGTCGTTCCGATCGTTCCCGTGGTCATCGTGCTCCTCCTCCTGTTGTGAGCGGGCGCTCCGCCCGCCGCCGTCACACCGCCGCCGCCAGCTCCCCGGCCGCCACCTCCGGCGACCGCGCCGTCCGCCCCGACTTGTGCGTCACGATGCGGTTGGCGCCGTCGACGTAGACGAGGTCCGGCCGGTGCTCGCGCACCCGCTCCTCGGGGTAGGTGGCGTAGGTGCAGATGATCACCAGGTGCCCGGGGGCGACCTTGTGGGCGGCGGCGCCGTTGAGGATGACCTCGCCCGCGCCCGGCGTGCCGGGGATGGCGTAGGTGGCGAAGCGCTCGCCGTTGTCGACGTCGTAGATCTCGACCCGCTCGAAGTCCACCACGTCCGCCGCCTCCATCAGCAGCGGGTCCAGCGTGATCGACCCCTCGTAGGCGAGGTTGGCGTCGGTCACCGTGGCGCGGTGGATCTTCGACTTGAGCAGGGTGCGTTCCATGCTGCGTCGCTCCTACGGTTGGATGGCCGGCGGCGTTTCGCCGGACGTGTCAGAGGTGAGGGACGACCGGCCGGCGGCCGGGGCCGGCGGCAGGTCGAGGTGCAGGTTGTCGATCAGGCGCACGCCGCCGACGCGGGCCGCCACGGGGAGCACGACCCGCCCGGCCGCCGGCAGCCGGTCGAGCGGCCGGAAGCTGGCGGCGTCGACGATCTCGGCGTACTCGACACCGATGGCGGGCTCGGCGGCGAGCGCCTCGCGCATCGCCCGGCGCACCGGCTCGGCGTCGGCGCCGGCGCCGCCGCTCGCGAACGCCG
>DATABP010000403.1:0-7176 GCA_036259515.1 Thermoanaerobaculia bacterium
CGCGGCGCAGCGCCAGCGCGCACTCGAGCGAGTGGCGGGCCGAGCGCAGGAGGTCGCGCACCTCGGCGGCGGCGGCGGCCGAGACGCGGTCGAGCCGCCCCTGGAGCTGCGCCACCGACGACTCCAGCCGCACCCGCTCGATGCGCGGCTCCGGCGTGCGCTTGAGCCGCTCGGCGAGCCCCACCTTCTCGAGCCCCCAGATCCACCACTTCGCCGGGTCCCAGTGGTACCAGCGGACGCCGTTCCTGTAGTCGGCGGGGAAGCGGTGGTGGAAGCTGTGGTAGCCCTCGCCCAGGGTGAGGAGCGCGACGAGCCAGTTGTCGCAGGCGGAGACCTCGGGGTCGTAGCGCCGCTCGCCGAAGGAGTGGGCGAGCGAGTTGACGAAGAAGGTGGTGTGGTGGGTGACCACGATGCGCAGGAAGCCGCCCCACAGGATGCCGGCGATCACGTCCCCGAAGTACCAGCCCACCGCCGCCGGCAGCCCCAGGCCGCCGAGGAGCAGGAGAGCCGGGTACCAGCGCTGCTGCCAGCGGCAGAGCGGGTTGCGGGCGAGGTCGGGGACGTTCCGCAGGTCGTAGTCGTTCTTGTAGAAGATCCAGAAGATGTGCGCCCACCAGAAGCCGCGCTGGATGTTGTAGGGGTCCCAGTCGTGGTCGACGTGCTTGTGGTGGGTGCGGTGGCCGGACGACCAGTTGAGCACCGTGCTCTGCACCGCCAACGCGCCGAACACCAGGTAGAAGAGCTGCACCGGGCGGGCGCACTCGTAGCTCTTGTGCGAGAAGAAGCGATGGTATCCGGCGCAGACGGAGAGCCCGACCAGGAAGTAGAGCGTCAGGCAGAGCGCGAGCATCCACCACTCGAAGCCGACCCAGGCGGTGTAGGCGACGGTGCCGACGACGCCGATCAGCGGGCTCGCGGTGAGGAACACGATCGCCAGCCAGTCCTTCCGGCGAGCGGCGGACGGCGGAGCGGCGGGTGGAGCCGATGCTGTTGCGGAATGGGACACGCTCACCCTCCCAGGGGCCGGTTCGTGGAGCACCTTCGTGGGGCGTCCGCCCCTGGCGCCGCCCCGTGGCGGCGCCCGGCTGCGGTTCGCCCGTGCAAGACCCGCTCCGCCCCGGCCCGGCCGGCGGCCGGCCTCAGCGGGCGACGCGGCTGCCCGGCACGTAGCGCCAGGCGGTCTGCCCCATCGCGCCGCGCGCGAAGCGGGGGTCGACGTACTCCTCGAGCTCCAGCGAGCGCTCGAGCAGCCCGTGCTCGAGCATCAGGTCGCGGACCAGCTCGAAGTCCGCGCGGCGCGGCTCGAGCTCGGTGTAGACCACGCGCCGGAGGTCGCGCAGAAGGGCCCAGCGTAGCAGGTCCGGCGGCTGGTTGAAGTAGAAGCGGCCGACGAAGTCGGCGGCGTGGTCGCGGTGGAGGCGGGCCCTCTCCTCGTCGTCCAGCCAGAGGCCCGAGCGGGCGATGCCGTCGACCAGCGTCTGCACCGCCCGCGGCCGCCGGTCGATGACGTCCTGGCGCACCACCAGGACACAGCTCATGTAGTCCGGCCAGTACTCCCGGGCCTGGAAGAGCACCCGCCCGAAGCCGCCCATCTCCGCCTGCGAGGGGAACGGCTCGCCCATCGAGAAGGCGTCGATCGCGTCGACCGCCAGCGCGCCGGCGACGTCGGGCGGCGGCATCTCGACGATCTCCACCTCGCGGCGGTCGACGTCGTTGGCCTCCAGCGCCCGGAGCACGATGAGGTGCTCGTCCGAGAAGCGGCTGGGGATGGCGATCGTGCGGCCGACGAGGTCGCGCACCGAGTGGACGGGCCCCTCCTTCGAGACCACCACCGCGCTGCCGTAGCGGTGGCCGAGGTAGACGATCTTGATCGGGACGCCCTGCGACCGCAGGGCCATCGCCATCGGCGCGACCATGAACCCCGCCTGCATGCGATCGGCGATCAGCGCTTCCTTGATCTCCGGGAAGCCCTGGAACTTCTTGGGGATGAAGATGTTGCCGTCGAGCGAGTAGCGGGAGACGTAGTCCGTCACCGGGCACGTGAGGTGTCAGGTGACCGGGATGTAGGCGACGTTGAGCTTGCGCTCGCCGGGGGGCAGGCGCTCGTTCAAGACCGTGGACCAGTCGACGTTCATCGCCAGGTGGGCGGCGGAGACCAGCGCCACCCAGCCGGCGAGGAGGACGACCAGCCGACGGATGCCGGACATGGGGGCTCCTGTCGGACGGGGATCGGGGACCGCGGCCGGCGGCGCGCCCGCCGGTGCCGCGGCGGAGTCTGCGCCAGCGATGGCGGCGGGTCAAGATTCGCGGGCGAAGCCCCAGCGCACCGGCCGCAGCCGCTCGACGCGCCGCGCGAGGAGGTCGAGCGCGAGCCCGATGACGCCGATCATCAGCATGGCGGCGACCACCAGGTCGTAGCGCTGGCCGGCGTTGCGGGCGTCGATCACCAGGTAGCCGAGGCCGGAGGAGACGGCGATCATCTCCGCCGCCACCACCACCAGCCACGCGATCCCCAGCGCGATGCGGAGGCCGGCGAGGACCTGCGGCAGCGCCGCCGGCACCACCACGCGGAGCGCCAGCCCGAGCGGCGACAGCCCGAAGTTGCGGCCGGCGCGGAGCATCATCTCGGGCACGCCGTGGACGCCGGTCATCGTCGCCACCGCGATCGGGAACACCGAGGCGAGGAAGATCAGGAACACCGCCGCCGCGTCGGTGATCCCGAACAGCACGATGGCGACCGGGATCCAGGCCAGCGGCGAGATCGGACGGAGGAGCTGGATCACCGGCTCGGCGATCCGGGCGGCGAGCGGCGAGAAGCCGAACAGCAGCCCGGCCGGCACGCCGACGGCGAGCGCCAGGAGGTAGCCGATCGCCACCCGCCGCAGCGAGTCGGCCACGTAGGCGCCGAGGACCCCGCGGCGGGCCAGCTCGCCGATGCCGGCGGCGACCTCGAGCGGCGACGGGAAGACCGCGGTGCCGGTCGCCTCCACGGCGACCGCCCAGGCGGCCAGCGCGGCGGCCGCGGCGGCGAGGGGCAGCCCGAGGCGGGTGGCGGGGGAGAGTCGGCGGGCCATCGGCTCTCGGCCCTCAGATCTGGTGCGCCAGACCGATCTCCGCGAAGATCGCGTCGCGGAGCTCGAGGTAGCGCGGGGCCGAGAGGTCGCGCGGGTGCGGGATGTCCACCTCGACGATCCGGCGGATGCGCGCCGGCCGCTGCGACATCACCACGATGCGGTCGGCGAGCTGCACCGACTCCTCGATGTCGTGGGTGACGAAGAGGATCGTCTTCCGCTCCGCCTGCCACAGGCGGAGGAGCTCGGCGCGCATGGTCAGCCGGGTGATCGAGTCGAGCGCCCCGAACGGCTCGTCGAGGTAGAGGACGTCCGGCCCCACCGCCAGGGCGCGCGCCACCTCGACGCGCTGCTTCATGCCGCCGGACAGCTCGTGCGGGTACGCCTTCTCGAAGCCGGCGAGGCCGACCATCTTCACGTAGTGGCGGATGCGGGCGGCGCGGTCGGCGGCGGGCAGCCCGCGGAGGCCGAAGCCGATGTTCCCCTCGACGGTCAGCCAGGGGAAGACGCCGCGCTCCTGGAAGACGAAGATGCGCCGCGGGTCGGGCCCGGTCACCGGCTCGCCGTCGATCGTCACCGCGCCCGAGGTGGGGCGGACGAAGCCGCCGATCACGTTGAGGAGCGTCGACTTGCCGCACCCGGAGGGGCCGAGGATGGTGATCAGCTCGCCCTCGCGCACCTCGAGGTCGACGTGCTCGAGCACGCGGAGGTCGCCGCGGTCGGCGGCGAAGCGGACGGTGAGGTCGCGCACCGCCACCTTGACCGGCCGGGCGTCGCCGCCGCCGGCCGGCCGCGCGGTGACGCCGGGCTCGGGCGCCGCCGCGGTCACGCCGGCTCCCCGGCTTCCGCGCCGCGGCCGGCGACCAGAGAGCGCTCCAGCCGCCGCATGCCGGCGTCGAGCGCCACCCCGATCAGCCCGATCATCACCATGCCGCCGACCACCACGTCGTAGCGGTTGCCGGCGTTCCGGGCGTCGATGATCAGGAAGCCGAGCCCGGAGGTCACCGCGATCATCTCGGCGGCGACCACCACCAGCCAGGCGATCCCCAGCGAGAGCCGCAGGCCGACGACCAGGCTGGGCAGGATCGACGGCAGCACCACCCGGCGCGCCAGCGCCACGCCGTCGAGCCCGAAGTTGCGGCCGGCGGCGAGGTGCACCTCGGACATCGTGCGCACCGCGTTCTCGGTCGCCAGCACCAGCGGCAGGAACGAGCCGAGGAAGATGATCGCCACCGCCGCGAGGTCGCCCACCCCCAGCCACAGGATGGCGAGCGGGATCCAGGCGAGCGGCGAGATCGGGCGCAGCAGCTCGAAGAGCGGTCCGAGCGCGGCGTTGGCGGGACGCACCAGGCCGAGCGCCACGCCGGCCGGCACGGCGGTGACCGCGGCGAGCAGGAACCCCCAGGTGACCCTGAACACCGAGGCGACCACGTGGCCGAGGAGCTCGTCGGTGGCCGCCAGCCGGCCGAGCGCCGCCACCACCTCCGCCGGCCGCGGCAGGAGGCTCCCCGGCGCCAGCCGCAGCGCCACGTCCCAGGCGGCGACCAGAAGGGCGAGGCCGGCGAACGGGGCGAGGCGGTGGAGGAGGCGCCGCCCGAGGCCGGCGGTGGGGGAGGGGGACATGGGGCGGGCGCGAGGGGTCTCGGGAGCGGGCAGTCTACATCGCGGGACGGCGCCGTCCGGCCGCCGCGCTTCCCTTCCCGCGGCCGGCGTGTCATGGTAGGGGACGGCCGGACGCCCGTCCGGCCGCCGACCCGATCCGCCCTGGCCGCGTCCCGCCGGGCGATCCCACCAGCAGCGAACCACCTCCGGAGCGCGCGATGGCCGAACGCCAGATCTACATCACGACGGAAGACAAGAAGCGCCTCGAATTCATCGGCCGGATGGCCGGCGACGCCCGCGACCGCGGCGACCTCCTCGACCTGGTCGACGAGCTCAACCGCGCCCAGGTGGTGGCGCCCGAAGAGGTGCCGCCGGACGTGGTGACGATGAACTCGAAGGTCCGCCTCGTCGACCTCGACCAGGGCACCACCCACGAGTACACGCTGGTCTACCCGCAGGACGCCGACTTCTCGGCCGGGAGGATCTCCATCGTGGCGCCGATCGGCGCCGCGCTCCTCGGCTACAGGATGGGCGACGTCATCGAGTGGGAGGTGCCGGCGGGCCGCCGGCGGCTGCGCGTCGAGGAGGTGCTGTTCCAGCCGGAGGCGGCGGGCCGCTTCGACCTCTAGGACGGCGCCGTACGAGAGGGCGCCGGGCGGGTGCGCGGCGTGGGTTGATATGCTTCGCTACGCATGATCGCTCGATTAGTTTCCGTCGCGTACCCGTGGACTTCCCGCAGGAGGAAAGCCGATGACCAAGCTCCGCCTGGACCGCCCTCTCCCCGTCCTCTCCGCCGTCGCCGCGCTGGCGCTCGTGCTGCCCGTCTTCGCGGCGGGGCAGCTCTGCGTCCGGGACGGCAGGGCCGACTTCGCGACCGACCCCGAGACCGGCCAGTGCCGGATCTTCCCGGACTGCGGGGCGCCGGCCGGCTGGGAGCCGTGTCCGGGCCCGGTCGGGGAGCCGGACCCGGGCTCGTCGCTCGCCGCGCCCGCGCCCGCGCCGACGGGCGGCGGCGTCTGCGCCCAGGTGATCACCTACGCCGAGGACCCCCGGACCGGCGAGTGCGTCGCCTTCCCCACGCCGTGCGACGTGCCGAAGGGCTGGAAGTCGTGCGGCCCGGGCCCGGTGTCGCTGGCCGCCGGCCAGGTGCAGCCCGCTCCGGCGCTCGCCGTCGATCCGCTCGCCTCGGCGGAGGAGAGAGGCGGCGGCAACTGCATCCAGGTGATCACCTACGCCCGCGACCCGGAGACCGGCGTCTGCACGATGTTCCCGACGCCGTGCGACGTGCCGAAGGGCTGGGAGAGCTGCCAGGGCTCGCCCTGGCCGACCGAGCCGATCTGAGCTCGGCCCGCGCGGCCGGCGGTGGGCTCGCCGGCCGCGGTTAGGATCGGGGAGTGACCGGTCCCTCCCCCTGGGTCGACGACGCCAGCGCCGCGCTCCTCGTCGACCTCTACGAGCTGACCATGGCGCAGGCGTACTGGCGCGGCGGCATGGACGGGGAGGCGGTGTTCAGCCTGTTCTTCCGCCGTCTGCCGCCGCGCCGCAACTACGTCCTCGCCTGCGGCCTCGGCGACGCGCTCCGCTACCTCGAGCGGCTGACCTTCGCGCCGCACCGCGAGCGGCTGGCGGCGCTCGGCCTCTTCGCGCCCGGGTTCCTCGACTGGCTGGCCGAGGTCCGCTTCGCCGGCGACGTGTGGGCGGTGCCGGAGGGGACGCCGGTCTTCGCCGACGAGCCGCTGGTCGAGCTGGCGGCGCCGATCGCCGTCGGCCAGCTCGCCGAGACCTTCCTCCTCAACCAGCTCCACTTCCAGAGCGTCGTCGCCTCGAAGGCGGCGCGGGTGGTCACCGCGGCGGACGGGCGGCCGGTGGTCGACTTCGGCCTCCGCCGCATGCACGGCACCGACGCCGGGATGAAGGCGGCGCGCGCCTTCCACGTCGCCGGGGTGGCGGGCACCTCGAACGTGCTCGCCGGCGCCGTCTACGGGATGCCGGTCTCCGGCACGATGGCCCATAGCTGGGTGCAGGCGCACGACGACGAGCTGGCCGCCTTCCGCGCCTTCGCGGCGCTCTACCCGGAGACGGTGCTCCTGGTCGACACCTACGACACCCTCGCCGGGGTGGAGAAGGTGGCGGTGCTCGCCCGCGAGCTGGGGGACGGCTTCCGGGTGCGCGCGGTGCGGCTCGACTCCGGCGACCTCGCCGAGCTGGCGAAGCGGAGCCGCGAGATCCTCGACGCCGCCGGGCTCGAGCGGGTGGAGATCTTCGCCTCCGGCGGGCTCGACGAGGACTCGGTCGCCGCCCTGGTCGCCGCCGGGGCGCCGATCGACGGCTTCGGCGTCGGCACCCGGATGGGGGTCTCCCAGGACGCGCCCACGCTCGACGCCGTCTACAAGCTGACGAGCTACGCCGGCCGCGGCCGGATGAAGGTCTCGCCGGGGAAGGAGACCCTGCCGGGGCGCAAGCAGGTGTTCCGGGTGGAGGAGGGCGGCCGCGCGCGCCACGA
>DATABP010000404.1:0-3269 GCA_036259515.1 Thermoanaerobaculia bacterium
GGCCGCCGCCGCCGACGCCCACGCGCGGCTCGCCGCGCACGGCGCCGATCTCCTGATCGTCGAGGCGCTGACCCGGCTCAGCCTCGACCCGGCCCGCCCGGAGGCCGCCTGGCGCGCCGCCTATGCCCTCTCGTACGTCGCCCACCGGCTCCGCCCGGCGCCGGAGCAGCGCGCCTACGCCACGCGGCGGCGGCTCCTCCAGGCGCTGCGCGAGCACCCGGAGCCGATCGTCTTCAACGTGGCGAACCTGGAGTAGCCCGCCCGGCTCAGGCGGCCGTCCGCCGGCACTCCTCGGCCGAGCGGCGGCAGGCCTCGGCGCAGGCGCGGCAGTGGTCGTGGTCGTGCCGCTCGCACTCCTCGGCGCCGGGTGCCGGAGCGGATCGATCTTTCGCTATATTTTGTTGAGTTGGCGCTGAAATACGGCACGTCTCCTGCAACGCCGCCGGAACGCCTTGTGTGCCGTTCCCGGCCTCCGCGCCGCTCCGCCCCGCCCGTCCGCGGGCTTCCCCTCTGCGGGCGGCGTGCACTCCGCACCGGTTCCCCCCATCCGCCGGCCTCGCCGGCAGCTTCACTCCGAGGAGACGATGGAAAAATCTGCCCGGCCCCCGCTCGTCCTGCTCGTCCTCCTGCTGGCAGCGCTCTCGCCCGTCGCGGCCGACGCCTCGCTGATCTTCGGCGAGCCGATGGAGACCTCCGGCACCGGCCTCGGCGCGGTGAACACGGTGCTGACCATCCAGAACTCTCCGCCGGAGACCACCGAGTCCGGCTGCGTCGCCTTCGACGGCGGCGGCGACGTCATCGGTCCCGCCGCCTGCCCCAGCGGCATCGCGGGCGGCGACGAGCAGACGCAGACGATGACCCGCAGTCTCGCCGAGCTCGGCCTGACCAGCGCCTTCGACCTGCGCCTCGTCTTCAACTACCACGAGCCGCAGTCGGACGAGGTGGAGGACGACATCGACCTCGACGCGCTCGTCCTCACCATCTACGACGCCGACGGCGGGGTCTGCTTCACCTCCGGCGCCTTCACGCCGGTGACCTTCGAGGAGCCGTTCACCGGCACCGGCCAGAGCGGCTTCGTGTTCCGGCTCGACGCGCAGCAGGCGGGGGCGGCGCAGCCGTGCTTCGCGGATCCGAGCCGCCGCATCGGGCTGGCCGCCGCGCTGTCGCGGGCGTCCTCCGGTCTCGAGACCTTCTTCATCGCCGACGCCGCGGACGTCGCGGGCCCGGCGGCGGACCTCGAGCTCGAGAAGAGCGACGCGCCGGACCCGGTCGAGGTCGGCACTCTGCTGACCTACACGCTGACGGCGACCAACGCCGGCCCGAACACCGCCACCGGGGTGACGGTGGTCGACGTCGTGCCGGCGTCGCTGTCGGGCGTGGTCGCAATGTCGCCGGACGGCGCCTGCACCGTCGTCGGCCGCGTCGTCACCTGCGAGCTCGCCGACCTCGCGCCCGGCGAGTCGGCGACGGTGACGATCACCGGCACCCCCACGGAGACCGGCTCGATCACCAACACCGCGGTGGTCGCCGGCGACCAGCCGGACGCCGAGGACGCCGACAACACCGCCTTCGAGGAGACGGCCGTCGAGGCGGGCGGAGTCGGCGGCGGCGCCGCCAACGCCGACCTCTCGATCCTCAAGACCGACGCGCCCGACCCGGTGGCGGTGGGCCAGACGCTGACCTACACGCTGACCGTGTCGAACGGCGGCCTGGCGACCGCCACCGGCCTCACCGTCGTCGACACGCTGCCGGCGTCGGTGACGCTCGACTCCGCGGTGGTCACCACCGGCTCCGGCACCTGCACCAGCGTCGGCCGCACGGTGGTCTGCGAGCTCGGCGACGTGGCGAACGGCGAGACCGCGGTGGTGACGATCGAGGTCACCCCGAACGCCACCGGCACGATCACCGACTTCGCCCAGGTCTCGGCCGACCAGGAGGACGCCAACCCGGCGAACAACGCCGACAGCGAGCAGACGGTGGTCGTCGCCACCGCCCAGCCGGGCGTCGACCTGACGATCGTCAAGACCGATTCGGTCGACCCGGTCGCCGGCGGCGCGAGCTTCAGCTACACCCTCGAGGTGACGAACCTCGGCGGCTCGGCGGCGAGCGGCGTGACGGTGCGCGACTTTCTGCCGGCGGCGGTGACCTTCGTCTCCGCGTCGCCCGGCTGCACGGCCGCCGGCGGCGTGGTCACCTGCGACCTCGGCACCGTGGCCGCCGGCGCCACCGAGTCGGTGACGATCACCGTGCAGGCGCCGGACGCCGACCTCACGGTGACCGACGTCGCGATCGTCTCCGCGGACCAGCCGGACCTCAACCCCGCCGACAACTCCGACTCCGAGCAGACGACGATCGACGCCGGCGGCGAGCCGGCGGACGAATTCGCCGACCTCTCGATCCAGAAGACCGACGCGCCCGACCCGGTGGCGGTGGGGGCGCAGATCGTCTACTCGCTGCGCGTCACCAACAACGGCCCCAACCAGGCGAACCAGGTGCGGGTGATCGACGAGCTGCCGCCGGAGGTGAGCTTCGTGTCGACCAGCCGGCCGGACATCTGCACCCTCTCCGGCGACCTCGTCGTCTGCACCTTCCCGTCGCTCTTCGCCGGCGAGACGGCGTTCGTCGACGTCACCGTCGAGGCGGTGACGCCGGGCACGGCGCTCGACGTGGCGACGGTGGTCCCCGGCGCCGAGATCGACGTCAACCCGGCCAACAACCGCGCCGTCGAGCAGACGACGATCGGCGCCGGCGCCGTGCCGGTCGCCGACCTCGACCTGACCAAGAGCGACGCGCCGGACCCGGCGGCGGTCGGCGAGGTGCTGACCTACACGCTGACCGTCGTCAACAACGGTCCGTCGACGGCCACCGGCGTCGAGGTCGTCGACGCCCTGCCCGCGGGAGTGACGTTCCAGTCGGCGCTCGCGTCGCAGGGCGGGTGCAGCGAGTCGGGCGGCGTCGTCTTCTGCGCGCTGGGCACGCTGGCGGTGGGCGCCACGGCGACCGTCGAGATCGAGGTGGTGCCCGTCACGCCCGGCGCGCTGGTCAACCAGGCGGTGGTGTCGGCGAACGAGAGCGACACCGAGGTCGCCCAGAACGTCGGTCAGGCGACGACGGTGGTCGGCGCGCTGCCCGGCGTGGTCGCCATCCCCACCCTCGGCGAGTGGGGGATGATGCTGCTGGCGCTGCTCCTCGGCGCCGGCGGGCTGTGGACGCTGCGCCGCGCCTGAGCGGCCGGCGAGGATCGGCGGCGGCCCCGCGGGCTCCCGCGG